>NZ_JAMHKS010000069.1:0-209134 GCF_025566055.1 Leclercia tamurae | reverse complement strand
TCATTTATCGTCTTGCGACGTTAAGAATCCATGTCACTTTGAGTGCCCACACAGATTGTCTGATAAATTGTTAAAGAGCAGTGCAACGCGGCTTTCGCTCACCGTTGCGAGGTGGCGTATATTACGCCTTCCTCTTTCAGAGTCAAGCGTTTATTTTCGCTTTTCTCTTCAACCGACCCGGCTGTTTGTGTGAAGTGATTCACATCTGCCGTGTCGATGGAGGCGCATTATAGGGATCCCAGTTTTTAGCACAAGCATTTTTTCGATCTTTTCTGCTGACTGTTCTTTTTTCGTTCTTTTCGCCGAAATCCCACGCGTTCCGCTCAAATAATGACGAAATTCTCCCTTGATCAAGCCGAATAACAGGCTCACAGTCTTCTATATAGTGCTCAATAGTAGAGGTTGATATGTCCGCAGTACTCCGTCCCTATAAAGATCTTTTCCCTAAACAAGGCGATCGCGTCATGATCGACAGCAGTAGTGTGGTCATTGGCGATGTCCGAATGGACGATGACGTCAGTATCTGGCCCCTGGTCGCTATACGCGGCGATGTTAACTATGTCTCTATTGGCGCACGCACCAATATTCAGGATGGCAGCGTCCTGCATGTCACCCATAAATCCGCTTATAACCCTGAAGGCAACCCACTGGTCATCGGTGAAGAGGTGACAGTCGGCCATAAAGTGATGCTGCACGGCTGCACGATTGGCAATCGCGTTCTGGTGGGTATGGGATCGATTTTGTTGGATGGTGTAGTAATAGAAGATGAGGTGATGATTGGTGCCGGGAGTCTGGTTCCGCAAAATAAGCGGCTGGAAAGTGGCTTTCTCTATTTAGGAAGCCCGGTCAAACAGATCCGCCCCCTGACGGAAGCGGAAAAGGAAGGTTTGAAGTACTCAGCCAATAACTACGTTAAATGGAAGAATGACTATCTGGATCAAGAGAGCCAGAACCATCCCTGATCGTCCTCGTCACCCTCGCGGATCGCATCGCTGGCTTCTTCTTCCAGATCCCAGCGATGTTCGCGAAAGATATTGAGCGGAAGGCCTTCGCCAAAACGACGAACCAGCGTTATCCCTTCGATCGCACACATCATGTGCATACCATTCACCAGAGCGGGAAAACAGACGGCCTGCTTTTCGTCGTCCCACGTTTCCCGATCCGGAAACTGGATCGCCTGGTTCATGCCGACAACTCCTGTTTAAGCTTTTCAATGACCGGCTCTACTGCTGGCAGTACACCGTGCCAGAGCATGACGGCATGCGCGGCCTGCCCCACCAGCATTCCCAGCCCGTCAGCAAGATGTTTTGCGCCTTGCTGTTCACACCAGTTCATAAAAGGCGTTTTGCCTTTTTGATAGAACATGTCATAGCAGTGAACCTGGGCGTTAATTAATGAAGAGGGTATAGCGGGAATGTCACCAGCTATACCGCTGGAGGTCGCATTAATAATCAGATCAAATTCATGTCCGCTCAGCGCGTCCAGAGCTACCGCATGAATGCTCCCGGTATGGGCAAACAGGGTGGCCAGCTCTGCCGCACGGGAATAAGTACGATTCGTAATGGTCACGGCGCAATCCAGAGAGAGTAGCGGTAGAATCACGCCCCGTGACGCACCACCCGCACCGATCAACAGAATACGCGCGCCAGGTTTGATAAATGACAGTCGTTCCAGATCGCTTAGCAAGCCAATGCCGTCCGTGTTGTCTCCGAGAATCCGACCATCTTCAAGCCGTTTAAGGGTATTCACAGCGCCTGCAAGGGCCGCGCGTTCCGTTAACTCATCGGCGCGCTCGAATGCCTCTTCTTTAAAAGGCACGGTAACATTCGCTCCTTTTCCGCCACCAGCAAAGAAGCTATCCAGCGTTGTCACAAAGGCGTCCACAGGCGCAAGCACGCGTCCATAAGGGTGCTCGATGCGCAGCTGTTGCGCAAATTGCTGATGAATAAACGGCGACTTACTGTGAGCAATTGGATTACCAAAAACGGCGTACGCTTCCATCTGATTACCCCTGGCGAAAACGTTCGCCGGTCAACGCATCACGAATTTCAGACGGGTTCAGGCGGCCACCGGTTTCACCGACAACGACCGGGAAATCGTCACCAAACTGCGCTAATACCTCTTCTGAGGTGCGGCAAGGGGGCAATCCCGTCAGATTGGCACTGGTTGAGACCAGCGGTTTACCAAAACGATTACAGAGTTCGATAACCAATGGATGGTCGGTCACGCGAACGGCGAGTGAATCAAACCGTCCCGTCAGCCACCGCGGCGTGGTTGGCAGCGCGGGGAACACAAAGGTCACGGGCCCGGGCCATGCGGCATGGATGGTCTCACGCTGCGCTGACGTCAACATGGAATCATCAATATAAGGTTTAAGCTGTTCGAAACTGGCCGCGATGAGAATCAGGCCTTTTTCAACCGGTCTCTGCTTAAGTGTTAACAGGCGCGATACGGCCATTTCGCTGTCGGGATCGCACCCAACCCCAAAAACAGCTTCTGTTGGATAAGCGATGACGTTTTCTTTATTCAGTACGTCCACCGCATGCGCGATGGAGCCTGACTGCAGGTTATTATTCACTTTTTTGATCCGCCGAAACCGGCTTTCCACATTGTTTACTGGCGCAAAAACGCTTCATGCCTTGCGCCGTTTTCTTCTCGATAAGTAGCGGGTAGTTGCACTCAGGACAGCTCCCCGCCACCGGTTTGAAATTGGTGACGAACTGACATTCAGGATAGCGATCGCATGAGTGGAATGTCTTACCGTAACGTGAACGCCGTTGAACAAGATGGCCGCTATCGCATTGCGGACAGGCCAACGCTGTTTCATCGGGTTTATCTATCTGTTCAGTGTGTTCACATTCAGGATAGCGGCTACAGCCGATGAACATGCCATAACGGCCCTGACGCAGCGCCAGATCTCCGCCACATTGCGGGCATGCCTGTCCCTCCAGCACTTTAACAATATGCCCGTCCGCCTGACTTTTCAGGGGACGGACATAATCACAGTCTGGATAGTGTGAACAACCGAGAAACGGCCCGTGCTTGCCGGACCGGATAACAAGCTCTGCCCCACACTGCGGGCAGGGCTCATTTTTATGCACCGTAAATAGTGCTGATTTGGCCATAACAACTCTTGGTGCTGCATGATGAATTAATGCAGCATACCTTCATTCACTTCAAAGAGTAATTCTTCCATTTGTTGATAGGCATTTTCACAGCCTGGAATGTTGAACAGAACCATCAGGATGACCCATTTCAGATCTTCCAGTTCAAATTCTGCCGTATCCAGCGCCATGACGCGCTCTATCACCATTTCTCGCGTTTCGAGGTTCAGCACCTGAATCTGCTCCAGGAATAAAACAAATCCCCGGCAACTGGCATCCAGCCTTTCACTTTCTTCAGCCGTATAAATGCGTACAGACAGCGGATCGGAAGCTAACTGCATCGGTTCGGCGAGGCCTTCCTGATAATCAGCCAGTTTTTCGAGCCATATTAACGCGTTATAAATATCTTCCCGTTCGAAACCTGCATCGGTGAGATCGCGTGTAAGTTTGTCCTGATCCACGCGTGCTTCAGCTTCGTTATGGATGTAAGTCTCAAACAAATACATGAGTACGTCGAACATGGCTTGCCCTCCTCAATCGGACATAGCCGCCGGGTACAGCTGCGATCCATCCTGCTAACTCCAGTTCCAGTAGCTGTGCTACCGTTACTGGCACAGGTTGGCCGGCACGTTCAGCGACAACGTCAACAGGTGTTACCTCATCTCCTACGTTAGCCAGGAGCTCAGGAAATGGCAATGCTACCTGGTCCTGATCTGATGAATAAAGCCAATTTTCGGGATCCTGTGGTAGCCAGTTAAGGCCATATCGCAAACTTTCCAGAATATCATCTACCGCCGTCACTGGCGTGGCACCCTGCTTTATCAACCAGTGAGGTCCCTCGCAACCCGGGTTCCCAATCGCCCCTGGTAGCGCAAAGACTTCGCGCCCCTGTTCTAGTGCACATTTCGCGGTAACGAGTGAGCCGCTCTTTAACAGCGCTTCGATGACGAATACCCCCTGACTCAGGCCGCTAATGATGCGGTTACGCCGGGGAAAATTACCGGGCCAGGGAGGCGTAGCGAGAGGAAACTCCGAAATCACAGCACCGCCGCTCTCAACAAGACGCGTGGCCAGCGAGGTATGGCGGCGGGGATAGACATCGGACAAACCATTGCCTAAAACCGCCACACTCTTCCCTTTTACGGTAAGCGCGGCGCGATGCGCGACCCCATCGATTCCGCAGGCCAGGCCGCTGGTAATCGTCAGACCCACCTGGGCCAACTGCTCGCACAGGAGTGTTCCCCACCGCTCTCCATACCAGGAGTGGGAACGGCTACCAACGACGGCCAGCTGCAGGCTCGACAGCACCTGCACATCCCCCCTGATGAACAGGGCGCCCGGATAATCCGTAATGGCGCGTAGCTGGACGGGATACAGGGCACTGTCAGCACATATCAGGTGATGACCCGGTTCTGCCAGCCATTCCATGCTGCGATCAATCTCACGCGGCGAAAATGCAAGAAACCGCGCCTTTTGCTTTTGGGTCAGCCCCATTCCTGTCAGCACAGCACCATCAATATGGGGTTGGCGCTGTAACTGCTGCGCTATCGCCACCATCTTATCGCCGTACAATTCTCCAGTGCTGATCAGACGTAACCATATCTCTGTGGATGTCATCCTTTCCCCTGCCACAAGCCGCTATAGCAATCTTTGCGATTGGTCACTGATGCTGTCAATCAGAGGGGGTTTTGTCTAGAATAGAGGGTATATTCTTATCAACTCCTGAACACGACTCTGGAAAAATATGGCAGTTTTGCAAGTGTTACATATCCCGGACGAGCGCCTTCGCAAAGTCGCCGAGCCGGTTAAAGAAGTGAATGCAGAAATTCAACGTATCGTTGATGATATGTTCGATACGATGTACGCCGAAGAAGGCATTGGTCTCGCGGCGACGCAGGTTGATATTCACCAGCGCATTATCGTGATCGATGTTTCCGAAAACCGTGAAGGACGCCTGGTCTTAATTAACCCGGAGTTACTGGAAAAAAGCGGCGAAACCGGAATTGAAGAAGGCTGTCTCTCTATTCCTGAGCAGAGAGCACTGGTTCCTCGTGCAGAGAAAGTCAAAATCCGCGCGCTCGATCGCGACGGTAAGCCTTTTGAACTGGAAGCAGACGACCTGCTGGCAATCTGCATTCAGCACGAGATGGATCATCTGGTCGGTAAACTGTTTATCGATTACCTCTCTCCACTGAAACAGCAACGTATTCGTCAGAAAGTAGAGAAACTGGATCGCATGCGCACTCGCGCATAATGTGACCCCGGATACAAGGAATAACGTGTCTACATCACTACGTATCATCTTCGCAGGAACACCTGACTTCGCAGCGCGTCATCTGGACGCGCTGTTGTCGTCTGGCCATCAGGTTGTGGGCGTGTTTACTCAGCCCGATCGCCCGGCAGGCCGTGGTAAAAAATTGATGCCGAGCCCGGTTAAAGTACTGGCGGAAGAACATGGCTTACCGGTGTTTCAGCCTGCTTCCTTACGTCCGCAGGAAAACCAGCAACTGGTCGCTGATTTAAATGCGGATGTCATGGTGGTTGTGGCATATGGCCTCATCCTGCCAAAAGCGGTGCTTGATATGCCGCGCCTGGGTTGCATTAACGTCCACGGCTCGCTGCTTCCGCGCTGGCGCGGGGCGGCGCCGATTCAACGTTCGTTGTGGGCCGGCGATGCCGACACTGGCGTGACAATCATGCAGATGGACGTGGGTCTGGATACTGGCGACATGCTTTATAAGCTCTCCTGCCCCATTACTGCCGAAGACACCAGCGCCACGCTGTATGACAAACTGGCGGAACTTGGACCAAAAGGGCTTATTGATACGCTGCAACAGCTGGCGGATAACCGTGCTCAGCCAGAAGTACAGGACGAAGCTCTGGTGACCTATGCCGAAAAGCTCAGCAAAGAAGAGGCCCGCCTCGACTGGTCACTTCCCGCAGCCCAGCTTGAACGTTGCATCCGGGCATTCAATCCCTGGCCAATGAGCTGGCTGGAGATAGACGGGCAGCCGGTGAAAGTCTGGCAGGCCTCCGTGATTGACGGACAAGCAAACGCCGCGCCCGGAACGATTATTGAAGCCAATAAGCAGGGTATTCAGGTCGCAACAGTTGAAGGGATCCTCAATCTGGAATCCTTACAACCTGCAGGTAAAAAAGCCATGAGCGCGCAGGATCTTCTGAACTCACGCCGTGAATGGTTTACGCCTGGCAATAGTCTCGCCTGAAATCTTCTCCATTTAAGGCCCGGTGTTTCCGGGCATTTTTATTTTTGCGGTTATGAAAAAACAAAATTTACGCAGCCTGGCAGCACAGGCGATTGAACAAGTGGTCGAACAGGGCCAATCCCTGAGCAATGTCCTGCCACCGTTACAGCAAAAAGTTTCCGATAAGGATAAAGCACTGCTTCAGGAATTGTGCTTTGGCGTTCTGCGCACCTTACCTCAGCTGGAGTGGCTAATCGGCAAACTGATGGCGCGCCCGATGGCGGGCAAACAGCGCGTGCTTCATTATCTAATCATGGTCGGCTTCTATCAGTTACTGCATACCCGAATTCCCCCTCATGCCGCACTGGCTGAGACGGTAGAAGGTGCGGTTGCGGTTAAGCGTCCGCAGCTTAAGGGGCTGATTAACGGCGTATTACGCCAGTTTCAGCGCCAACAGGATGAGTTACTGGCTGAATTTTCCCGCTCCGAAAAACGTTTCCTGCATCCCGACTGGTTATTAAAACGTCTGCAAAAAGCCTATCCTCAGCAGTGGGAAACGGTGGTTGAGGCCAATAACCAGCGGCCGCCAATGTGGTTACGTGTCAACCGTAACCACCACTCCCGCGATGGGTGGCTGGCCCTACTGGAAGAAGCCGGGATGAGTGGTTTCCCGCATCCGGATTATAGTGATGCGGTTCGTCTTGCCGCACCAGCGCCGGTACTTGCTCTTCCGGGATTTGAACAAGGCTGGGTTACCGTTCAGGATGCCTCCGCTCAGGGTTGCATGACCTGGCTTGAGCCGAAAAACGGTGAGCGTATCCTCGATCTGTGTGCCGCACCTGGCGGTAAGACAACGCATATTCTGGAAGTTGCGCCACAGGCAAGCGTGATGGCCATCGATGTTGATGAACAGCGTCTGTCCCGGGTCTACGATAATCTTAAGCGTCTGGGCATGAAGGCTGAGGTTAAGCAGGGCGACGGGCGCACGCCTGCTCAGTGGTGCGGGGATGAGCAGTTCGACCGTATTTTACTGGACGCCCCATGTTCCGCTACCGGGGTGATTCGCCGTCATCCGGATATTAAATGGTTACGCCGCGACCGGGATATTAATGAGCTGGCACAGCTGCAGTCAGAGATCCTTGATGCTATCTGGCCACATCTTAAAACAGGTGGGACGCTGGTTTATGCCACCTGTTCCGTACTGCCAGAAGAGAATAGTCAGCAGATCGCGGCGTTCCTGAAGCGTACGCCAGATGCGCGTCTACATCTGACCGGTACGCCAGAGCAGCCCGGCAAACAAAACCTGCCTGGGGCAGAAGAAGGCGATGGCTTCTTTTACGCTAAGCTAATCAAAGCGTGATGTTGATAACGGGTCACAAGATATGAAGATAATCATTCTGGGCGCGGGACAGGTGGGCGGTACGCTGGCAGAAAACCTGGTCGGTGAGAATAATGACATCACTATCGTTGATACCAATGGCGATCGTCTGCGCAGCCTGCAGGATAAATTCGATCTGCGCGTGGTTCAGGGGCATGGCTCCCATCCCCGGGTATTACGTGAAGCCGGTGCGGATGATGCCGACATGCTGGTTGCCGTTACCAGTTCCGATGAAACCAATATGGTTGCCTGTCAGGTGGCCTATTCGTTATTTAACACGCCAAACCGCATCGCGCGCATCCGTTCCCCGGATTATGTGCGTGATGCCGATAAGCTGTTCAATTCCGATGCGGTTCCAATCGACCATCTCATCGCGCCAGAACAGCTGGTTATTGACAGTATCTACCGGCTGATTGAATACCCGGGTGCATTGCAGGTAGTGAATTTCGCGGAAGGCAAAGTTAGTCTTGCGGTGGTAAAAGCCTATTATGGTGGCCCGCTGATTGGTAACGCGCTCTCCACCATGCGCGAACATATGCCGCACATCGATACTCGCGTTGCCGCGATTTTCCGTCATGACCGCCCTATCCGCCCGCAAGGCTCCACCATTGTCGAAGCCGGAGATGAAGTGTTCTTTATCGCCGCGTCGCAACATATTCGCGCGGTGATGAGTGAGCTTCAGCGACTGGAAAAACCCTATAAGCGGATCATGCTGGTCGGGGGCGGTAATATCGGTGCCGGTCTGGCTCGCCAGCTGGAAAAAGATTACAGCGTTAAGCTGATCGAACGCGATCAACAGCGTGCTTCTGAGCTGGCCGAAAAACTGCAAAATACGATAGTTTTTTATGGCGATGCGTCGGATCAGGAGCTGCTTGCTGAAGAGCATATCGATCAAGTCGATCTTTTCATCGCGGTTACCAACGATGACGAAGCCAACATTATGTCAGCGATGCTGGCAAAAAGGATGGGGGCGAAAAAGGTAATGGTGCTTATCCAGCGCCGGGCCTACGTGGATCTGGTGCAGGGAAGCGTTATCGATATTGCGATTTCGCCACAACAGGCCACCATTTCTGCCCTGCTGAGTCATGTGCGTAAAGCGGATATCGTGGGCGTATCTTCTCTACGTCGTGGGGTGGCAGAAGCTATCGAAGCCGTGGCGCACGGCGATGAGAGTACCTCCCGTGTGGTTGGACGTTCCATTGATGAGATCAAGCTCCCACCGGGTACCATCATTGGCGCGGTAGTGCGGGGCAATGACGTGATGATCGCCAATGATAATTTGCGTATTGAGCAGGGGGATCATGTGATTATGTTCCTCACTGATAAAAAGTTTATTACCGACGTCGAACGCCTCTTCCAGCCGAGTCCTTTCTTCCTGTAATACCTCAAAGGTGCTGTTATCAGCGCCTTTACTTATTTAACCCAATAATATGTAAGGGTTATATTTCTGTGACGCATATCTCTCTTCAATGGCAATCCGCTAATGATTTGTTAGACTTGTATTTGTCAGCTGGCACAAGGAGAACAAAATGAGTTTTATTAAAGAATTTCGCGAATTTGCGATGCGCGGGAATGTAGTGGATTTGGCTGTGGGTGTAATTATTGGTGCAGCGTTTGGTAAGATCGTTTCATCACTGGTTGCTGATATCATCATGCCCCCGCTGGGACTGTTAATTGGCGGGATTGATTTCAAACAATTCGCCATAACCCTGCGTGAAGCACAAGGTGATATTCCTGCAGTAGTAATGCATTACGGGGTGTTTATTCAAAACGTATTTGATTTTGTGATTGTTGCTTTTGCCATCTTCATGGCTATTAAGCTCATCAACAGATTGAACCGTAAGAAAAAAGAAGAACCTGCTGCGCCGGCAGCCCCATCGAAAGAAGAAGTATTGCTGACAGAAATTCGTGACTTACTGAAAGCGCAGAACAACCGCACTTTGTAAGGCTCTGAAAGCAAGAAGGCCAGTGGTAAGAAAGCGATTCGCTTGCTTGCCACTGGCCTCCCAGTTACCCCGTTTTGCATGTTTAGTTTTACGCAGATAACTTCCTTTCCCTTTCTTATTCTTCTCGATCCGCTGTCTGAATAAAGGATCATGTAATAATGCCTCGATAGCGTTATCGTTGATTTGACCTTTCTTATGCTGATAATGGCTCATAAATTCTCCAGTATATAATATATCCACGCGAGTGTAGAAGCTGTCGGCAATAAAATCAACAGCCGCGATTTTCTCCGTTTGCTCCCTGCTCGAGGGTTTCCAGAATCGAGCAGTAGACGCTGCTGTGCGCAGTGCCACAACAGGCATCGTTTAACCGCTGCAGAGACAAACGCATCGTTTGTAACTCTTCAATACGTGCTTCGACTTCACTTAGCCTCGCCTGCACAATGCTTTTTGATTCCTGGCAGGTATGGTGTTCGGGATCGATGCGGATCGACAGCAGTTCCCGGATCGACTCCAGCGTAAATCCCAGCTGCCGGGCATGGCGAATAAACTTCAGACGCTGAAGATCCTTATCGGTATACAACCGAAAGCCACCTTCCGTGCGAACTTCATGCTCCATCATCTGCTGCTTTTCGTAATAACGAATGGTGTCAGGGGTGACGTCAGCCAGCTTCGCAATCTCACCAATACGATACATCGTTATTCCTCTTTCATTTTTGACGTTAACCGATCGGCATAGTCGCCACGCAGGAAATCTGTGTTCACTCCCGCCTGACGAAGCTTGAGCTCTAGCAGTGCGAGACGACGGCTGTAATCCGTATGCTCGGCAGATCCCTGTCTGACCGAATTGAGTAATTGAGCGAGTTCGACTGCCTCTTTACGCTGCTCAAGCTCTGGCGGCAGGCAACCTGCATTTTTCAACATCCGATAACCCGCTCTCAGTTCAGCAGGAACATGAGAATCATCGTCCAGCATCAGTGGGTGCCCACTTCCGGGCAGATTATCAAATTCACCCTGGCGTTGAGCGTCAAGAATGTGTCGTTCTGCCCACTGGTCAAGTAACCACATAGCAAAACTCCGCAGAGAATAAAATGAATACGACTATTGTAGGAAAGTGGGGATCCAGCAGATATAAAAAAACCCGCCGAGGCGGGTTTTTTTACGTTACTACAGATTACTCTGCAGCAGCTTCTGCTTTCTCTGAACGATCAACCAGCTCGATGTAAGCCATCGGCGCGTTGTCGCCTGCACGGAAGCCACACTTCAGAATACGAGTGTAACCACCGGCACGGCTCGCGAAACGCGGGCCCAGTTCGTTAAACAGTTTTGCCACGATCTCGTTATCACGAGTACGGGCGAATGCCAGACGACGATTAGCAACGCTGTCAGTCTTGGCAAGAGTAATCAGCGGCTCAACTACGCGACGCAGCTCTTTCGCTTTAGGCAGGGTCGTCTTGATGATCTCATGACGAACCAGTGAACCTGCCATGTTGCGGAACATAGCCTGGCGATGGCTGCTGTTGCGGTTCAGTTGACGACCACTCTTACGATGGCGCATGACCTTATCCTTCTCAGTAAAACCTTAACCTGTGATCCGGTTACTCGTCAGCAATGCTTGCCGGTGGCCAGTTTTCCAGGCGCATGCCCAGAGACAGACCACGTGAAGCCAGCACGTCTTTAATCTCAGTAAGAGATTTTTTACCCAGGTTCGGCGTTTTCAGCAACTCAACCTCGGTACGCTGTACCAGATCACCGATATAGTGGATAGCTTCTGCCTTGAGGCAGTTAGCAGAGCGGACAGTCAATTCCAGATCGTCAACAGGGCGCAGCAGGATCGGATCGAATTCTGGTTTCTCTTCTTTCACTTCCGGCTGACGTACATCACGTAAGTCAACGAAAGCTTCCAGTTGTTCTGCCAGGATGGTTGCCGCACGACGAATCGCCTCTTCAGGATCGATTGTGCCGTTGGTTTCCATTTCGATGACCAGCTTGTCCAGGTCGGTACGCTGTTCTACACGCGCTGCTTCAACATTGTAGGCAATACGCTCTACAGGGCTGTAACATGCGTCGACCAGCAGACGGCCGATTGGGCGCTCATCTTCTTCCGAATGAATTCGGGCAGAAGCCGGCACATAACCACGACCGCGCTGAACTTTGATACGCATGCTAATAGCTGCGTTCTCATCGGTCAGGTGGCAGATCACGTGCTGCGGCTTGACGATTTCAACATCACCGTCGTGGGTGATGTCGGCTGCAGTCACAGGGCCAATGCCAGATTTATTCAGAGTAAGAATAACTTCATCTTTACCCTGAACTCTCACCGCCAGCCCTTTCAGGTTGAGCAGGATTTCAAGGATATCTTCCTGAACGCCTTCTTTGGTGCTGTACTCATGAAGTACACCATCAATCTCAACCTCGGTCACCGCGCAACCCGGCATCGATGAGAGCAGAATACGGCGCAGTGCGTTACCCAGAGTATGGCCAAAGCCACGCTCTAAAGGCTCAAGGGTCACCTTGGCGTGCGTCGAACTCACTTGCTCGATATCTACCAGGCGCGGTTTTAGAAACTCTGTCACAGAACCCTGCATTGTGTCCTCTCTTTGGTACTAAGCTTTACTTGGAGTAAAGCTCGACGATCAGGTGTTCGTTAATGTCCGCAGACAGATCAGAACGTTCCGGCTGACGCTTGAACGTGCCTTCCATCTTGCCAGCATCAACTTCCAGCCAGGTTGGCTTTTCACGCTGCTCAGCCAGCTCCAGAGCGGCTTTCACGCGAGATTGCTTTTTCGCTTTCTCACGAATGCTAACAACGTCATTCGCTTTAACCTGATAAGAAGCGATGTTAACAACACGACCGTTTACCATGATTGCTTTATGGCTAACCATCTGACGTGCTTCAGCACGAGTGGCGCCAAAGCCCATACGGTATACAACGTTGTCCAGACGACCTTCCAGCAGAGCCAACAGGTTTTCACCGGTGTTGCCTTTCAGACGTGCTGCTTCTTTATAGTAGTTACGGAACTGACGCTCCAGCACACCGTACATACGGCGAACTTTCTGCTTTTCACGCAACTGCACACCATAGTCAGACAGACGCGGTTTACGCGCACCGTGCTGGCCAGGAGCTTGTTCAATTTTACACTTGGTATCGATCGCGCGAACGCCAGACTTAAGGAATAAGTCGGTACCCTCGCGACGGCTAAGCTTGAGCTTAGGACCCAAATATCTTGCCATTTTCTATCTCCAACAATCCTAGAAACGAACGCGTTATACGCGACGTTTTTTCGGCGGACGACAACCGTTATGAGGGATCGGAGTCACATCAGTAATATTAGTGATGCGGAAACCAGCGGCGTTCAGAGCACGAACAGTAGATTCGCGACCCGGACCCGGACCTTTTACCATAACTTCCAGATTCTTGATGCCGTATTCTTTTACGGCTTCAGCGCAACGCTCTGCTGCAACCTGAGCTGCGAACGGAGTGGATTTGCGTGAACCACGGAAACCGGAACCACCGGCTGTTGCCCAACCCAGTGCGTTACCCTGACGATCAGTAATAGTAACGATGGTGTTGTTGAAAGAAGCATGGATATGAGCCACGCCGTCAGAGACTTGTTTTCTTACACGCTTACGTGCACGAACTGGTGCCTTTGCCATTATTCAATCACCCCGATTATTTCTTGATCGGTTTGCGCGGACCCTTACGGGTACGTGCGTTGGTCTTGGTGCGCTGGCCGCGAACCGGGAGACCACGACGATGACGCAAACCGCGATAGCAACCAAGGTCCATAAGGCGCTTGATGCTCATGCTAACTTCACGGCGCAGATCACCTTCAACGACAAATTTGGCAACTTCGTCACGCAGCGTGTCGATTTGTTCTTCAGACAGCTCACTGATCTTAACATCTTCAGCGATACCCGCTGCAGCCAAAATGGCTTTTGAACGGGTCTTGCCGACGCCGTAGATCGAAGTTAATGCGATCACAGCATGTTTCTGATCAGGAATGTTAATGCCTGCTATACGGGCCACTATGCACTCCTACTATTTAATATGTACGCACCATGCTGAAAAGCCCGTTTTCAGGATACTCAAATGGAAACGTACAGACATACAAAAGATTGGCTGGCTAATCTAGCCAGCTCAACCCAACTTTGCAAGAAAAATATGCGAAATAATCAGCCTTGGCGCTGTTTATGCTTCGGCTCGGCACTGCAAATCACACGGATGACACCATCACGCTTAACGATTTTGCAGTTACGGCATAATTTCTTGACGGAAGCACGAACTTTCATTTTTACTCTCCGTAACTTCTCGAGCGACCTATTGTCGGCCGTAGCCTTTAAGGTTCGCCTTCTTCAATGCAGACTCGTACTGACTCGACATCATCAGAGTTTGCACTTGAGCCATAAAGTCCATAATCACGACAACAACGATAAGCAGTGAGGTCCCACCGAAGTAGAACGGTACTTTCATTGCATCACGCATGAACTCCGGGATCAGGCAAATAAAAGTAATATAAAGCGCACCAACCAAAGTCAGGCGAGTCATTACTTTATCGATATACTTCGCCGTTTGCTCTCCCGGACGAATTCCTGGTACAAATGCACCGGACTTCTTCAGGTTATCTGCTGTTTCACGCGGGTTGAAGACCAACGCCGTGTAGAAGAAACAGAAGAAGATGATCGCAGACGCATAGAGTAACACATAAAGTGGTTGCCCAGGCTGCAAATACAGCGAAATTGTTGTCAGCCAGTTCCAACCCGTCCCGCCCCCGAACCATGACGCGATGGTCGCCGGGAACAGAATAATACTGGAAGCGAAGATTGCCGGGATTACCCCTGCCATATTCACTTTCAGCGGTAAATGTGTGCTCTGTGCAGCATAGACACGACGACCTTGCTGACGTTTTGCGTAGTTTACCACAATGCGGCGTTGACCACGTTCAACGAAAATAACAAAGAACGTCACTGCAAATACTAATACTGCAACCAACAGCAACAGGAGGAAGTGCAGGTCGCCTTGACGCGCTTGCTCGATAGTATGGGCAATGGCTGGCGGGAGTCCCGCAACAATACCAGCGAAAATAATGATCGAAATACCGTTGCCGATACCACGTTCAGTAATTTGTTCGCCGAGCCACATCAGGAACATGGTTCCTGAGACCAGACTTACAACAGCGGTGAAATAGAATGCAAAGCCTGGGTTAATAACCAGGCCCTGCATACCAGGCATATTCGGTAGACCGGTAGCAATACCGATCGACTGGAATATTGCCAGCACCAGAGTGCCGTAACGGGTGTACTGGCTGATCTTACGACGACCAGACTCCCCTTCTTTCTTCAGCTCTGCCAGAGTCGGATGAACGACTGTCAGCAGCTGGATAATAATCGATGCCGAAATGTACGGCATGATACCCAGAGCAAAGATTGAAGCACGGCTGAGAGCACCACCAGAGAACATGTTGAACATTTCAATGATGGTGCCACGCTGTTGCTCAAGCAGTTTGGCAAGTACAGCGGCATCAATACCAGGGATCGGAATGAAAGAGCCAATACGGAACACAATAAGCGCACCGATTACAAACAACAGTCTGCGTTTCAGCTCGCCTAAGCCACCTTTGGCACTTTGAAAATCTAATCCCGGTTGTTTAGCCATCTGCTACTTATTCCTCGATTTTACCGCCAGCAGCTTCGATAGCAGCACGAGCACCTTTAGTAACACGCAGGCCACGAACAGTTACCGGAGTAGAAACTTCACCAGCCAGGATCACTTTCGCGAACTCGATCTGGATACCGATAATGTTTGCTGCTTTCAGCGTATTCAGGTCTACAACGCCGCCTTCAACTTTCGCCAGGTCAGACAGACGGACTTCGGCTGTAATCGCTGATTTGCGAGAGGTGAAGCCGAACTTCGGCAGACGACGGTACAGTGGCATCTGGCCACCCTCGAAACCGCGACGTACGCCACCGCCAGAACGAGAGTTCTGACCTTTGTGACCACGACCACCGGTTTTGCCGAGGCCAGAACCGATACCACGACCCAGGCGTTTACCCGCCTTTTTAGAGCCTTCGGCCGGAGACAGAGTATTTAAACGCATCTCTTACTCCTCAACTTTAACCATGAAGTAAACCGCGTTGACCATACCACGAACAGCAGGAGTATCCTCGCGCTCAACGGTATGACCAATACGACGCAGACCCAGGCCAAGCAGCGTTGCCTTATGTTTCGGCAGACGTCCGATTGCACTGCGGGTTTGTGTAATTTTAATAGTCTTTGCCATGGTCAATTACCCCAGAATTTCTTCAACGGATTTACCACGCTTGGCAGCGACCATTTCTGGAGATTTCATATTTTCCAGGCCATCAATAGTTGCACGAACCACGTTAATCGGGTTGGTGGAACCATATGCTTTAGCCAGAACGTTATGAACTCCAGCAACTTCCAGAACGGCGCGCATTGCACCACCGGCGATGATACCGGTACCTTCGGAAGCTGGCTGCATGAAGACACGAGAACCCGTGTGAGTACCCTTAACAGGGTGCTGCAGGGTGCCGTGGTTCAGCGCGATGTTAATCATATTGCGACGGGCTTTTTCCATCGCTTTCTGGATCGCTGCTGGAACTTCACGCGCTTTACCGTAACCAAAACCAACGCGACCATTACCATCACCAACAACAGTCAGAGCTGTGAAGGAGAAAATACGACCACCTTTAACGGTTTTAGATACGCGGTTAACCGCGATCAGCTTTTCCTGCAGTTCGCCAGCCTGTTTTTCGATGTGAGCCATCTTACACCTCTACCTTAGAACTGAAGGCCAGCTTCACGGGCAGCATCTGCCAGTGCCTGGACGCGACCATGATATTGGAACCCGGAACGGTCAAAGGACACAACTGTGATGCCTTTTTCCAGAGCGCGTTCAGCAACAGCTTTACCTACAGCTGCAGCGGCGTCTTTGTTACCGGTGTACTTCAATTGTTCAGTAATAGCTTTTTCTACAGTAGAAGCAGCTACCAGAACTTCAGAACCGTTTGGTGCAATTACCTGTGCGTAAATATGACGCGGGGTACGATGTACCACCAGGCGAGTTGCACCCAGCTCTTTGAGCTTGCGGCGTGCGCGGGTCGCACGACGGATACGAGCAGATTTCTTATCCATAGTGTTACCTTACTTCTTCTTAGCCTCTTTGGTACGCACGACTTCGTCGGCGTAACGAACACCCTTGCCTTTGTAAGGCTCAGGACGACGGTAGGCGCGCAGATCTGCTGCAACCTGACCGATCAGCTGTTTATCAGCGCCTTTCAGCACGATTTCAGTTTGAGTCGGACATTCTGCAGTGATACCGGCCGGCAGCGGATGCTCAACAGGGTGTGAGAAGCCCAGAGACAGGCCTACTGCATTCCCTTTGATCGCTGCACGATAACCTACACCAACCAGCTGAAGCTTTTTAGTGAAGCCTTCGGTAACACCAACAACCATTGAATTCAGCAGGGCACGCGCGGTACCAGCCTGAGCCCATCCATCCACGAAACCATCACGTGGACCGAAGTTCAGTGCATTGTCTGCATGAGTAACTTCAACAGCTTTGTTGAGGGTACGAGTCAGCTCGCCATTTTTACCTTTGATCGTAATAACCTGACCGTCGATTTTTACATCAACGCCGGCAGGAATAACGACCGGTGCTTTAGCAACACGAGACATTCTTTCCTCCGATTAGGCTACGTAGCAGATAATTTCGCCACCAAGACCAGCTTGGCGCGCTGCACGATCAGTCATAACACCTTTAGAGGTAGAAACAACTGCGATACCCATGCCGGCCATAACTTTTGGCAGCTCATCTTTTTTCTTATAGATGCGCAGGCCTGGGCGGCTGACACGCTGAATGCTTTCTACAACAGCTTTACCCTGGAAATACTTAAGAGTAAGTTCCAGTTCCGGCTTGGTGTCGCCTTCAACTTTAAAATCTTCGATAAAACCTTCTTCCTTCAGCACGTTGGCAATTGCCACTTTCAGCTTGGCGGAAGGCATGGTGACCGCAACTTTGTTCGCGGCCTGACCGTTACGGATACGGGTCAGCATATCCGCGATCGGATCTTGCATGCTCATCTGTCTTTACTCCCGTGATTCAATTGGTAATTACCAGCTAGCCTTTTTCAAGCCTGGTACTTCACCGCGCATGGCGGCTTCACGCAGTTTGATACGGCTCAACCCGAACTTGCCCACGAAACCATGTGGACGACCTGTTTGACGACAGCGGTTACGCTGACGAGACGGGCTGGAATCACGCGGCAGAGACTGCAGCTTGAGAACAGCATTCCAACGATCTTCGTCGGAAGCGTTCACATCAGAAATGATCGCTTTCAGTTCAGCGCGTTTAGCGAAGAATTTATCAGCTAAAGCTACGCGTTTTACTTCGCGTGCTTTCATTGATTGCTTAGCCATTCAGTAACCCTACCTTACTTGCGGAACGGGAAGTCAAACGCAGCCAGTAGAGCACGGCCTTCTTCGTCAGAGTTCGCAGTAGTGGTAATGGTAATATCCAAACCACGCACGCGATCGACTTTATCGTAGTCGATCTCTGGGAAGATGATCTGCTCACGGACACCCATGCTGTAGTTACCACGACCGTCGAAAGACTTAGCGGACAAGCCACGGAAGTCACGGATACGAGGTACAGCAATAGAGATCAGGCGCTCAAGGAACTCCCACATGCGTTCGCCACGCAGAGTTACTTTACAGCCGATCGGATAGCCCTGACGGATTTTGAAGCCTGCAACAGATTTGCGTGCTTTGGTGATCAACGGCTTTTGACCGGAGATTGCTGTCAGATCAGCTGCTGCGTTATCCAGCAGTTTCTTGTCAGCGATCGCTTCACCAACACCCATGTTCAGGGTGATCTTCTCGACCCGAGGGACTTGCATGACAGAATTGTAGTTAAACTCAGTCATGAGTTTGTTAACTACTTCGTCTTTGTAGTAATCATGCAGTTTCGCCATCGTACTACTCCAAATTACTTGATAGTTTCGCTGTTAGACTTGAAGAAACGGACTTTTTTGCCGTCTTCGAATCTAAAGCCTACACGGTCAGCCTTACCGGTTGCCGCATTGAAGAGTGCAACGTTAGAAACCTGAATAGCAGCTTCTTTTTCAACGATGCCACCTGGTTGGTTCAGGGCCGGAACCGGCTTCTGATGTTTCTTAACCAGGTTGATACCTTCAACAATGATCTTGCCGGAAGACAGAACATTTTTTACTTTACCGCGTTTACCTTTATCTTTACCGGTTAACACGATAACTTCGTCATCACGACGGATTTTCGCTGCCATGATTCGCTCCTTAGAGTACTTCTGGTGCCAGAGAGATAATTTTCATGAACTTTTCAGTACGAAGTTCACGAGTTACCGGCCCAAAGATACGCGTGCCGATAGGCTGCTCGCTGTTATTGTTTAAAATAACGCATGCATTACCATCGAAGCGAATGACAGAACCGTCAGGGCGACGAACACCCTTCCTGGTGCGCACCACTACCGCTTTCAGCACATCACCTTTTTTGACCTTACCACGTGGAATTGCTTCCTTGATGGTGATCTTGATGATGTCGCCTACGCCTGCGTAGCGACGGTGCGAGCCACCCAGAACCTTGATACACATTACGCGACGTGCACCGGAGTTGTCGGCGACGTTCAGCATAGTCTGTTCTTGGATCATTTCAGTGCTCCGCTAATGTCAACTACTACCTGAGACTCTAAAATCAGAGCCGTTAAAAAGCCCCATATCGAGGGCGCGGCATTATAACACCACTTCTACAATATGGGTAGAAAAAATAAACGGCTCATTGCTGAGCCGTTTATTCGTATCGAGAAGGCTACTCTATTACAGAACCGCTTTCTCTACAACGCGAACCAGCGTCCAGGACTTAGTCTTGGACAGTGGACGGCATTCACGGATTTCAACCTTGTCGCCGATACCACATTCGTTGTTCTCGTCATGTACGTGCAGTTTGGTCGTACGCTTGATGAATTTACCGTAGATCGGGTGTTTCACAATACGTTCGATAGCTACAACGATGGATTTCTCCATTTTGTCGCTAACAACACGACCTTGCAGAGTACGGATTTTATCGGTCATTACGCACCCGCCTTCTGAGTCAGTAAAGTCTTAACGCGTGCAACATCACGACGCACTTGCTTCAGCAGGTGAGTCTGTTGCAGCTGGCCACTTGCAGCCTGCATACGCAGGTTGAACTGCTCACGCAGCAGGTTCAGCAGCTCAGCGTTCAGCTCTTCTACGCTTTTTTCACGCAGCTCATTTGCTTTCATTACATCACCGTCTTAGTTACAAAGGTGGTTTTGATAGGCAGTTTCGCTGCTGCCAGGCCGAAGGCTTCACGGGCCAGCTCTTCCGGAACACCGTCCATTTCATAAAGGACTTTGCCCGGTTGGATCAAGGCAACCCAGTACTCCACGTTACCTTTACCTTTACCCATACGAACTTCCAGCGGCTTCTCGGTAATTGGTTTGTCCGGGAATACACGGATCCAAATTTTACCTTGACGCTTAACTGCACGGGTCATAGCACGACGTGCTGCTTCGATCTGACGTGCAGTCAGACGACCACGGCCAACAGCTTTCAGACCGAAAGTGCCGAAGCTAACATCCGTACCCTGCGCCAGACCACGGTTGCGGCCTTTGTGCACTTTACGGAATTTTGTACGCTTTGGTTGTAACATCAGCGACGCTCCTTATTTACGGCCTTTACGCTGCTGCTTTTTAGGTTGCGCAGCCGGTTTTTCCGGTTGTTCAACAGCAGCCATACCACCCAGGATCTCACCTTTGAAGATCCATACCTTAACGCCGATTACACCGTAAGTGGTGTGCGCTTCAGAGGTGTTGTAGTCGATGTCAGCACGCAGAGTGTGCAGCGGTACGCGACCTTCGCGGTACCATTCGGTACGTGCGATTTCCGCGCCGCCCAGACGGCCGCTAACTTCAACTTTGATACCTTTAGCGCCCAGACGCATTGCGTTCTGTACAGCACGCTTCATAGCACGACGGAACATAACGCGACGTTCCAGCTGTGAAGTGATGCTGTCAGCAACCAATTTAGCGTCCAGTTCAGGCTTACGAACTTCAGCGATATTGATCTGTGCAGGAACGCCAGCGATATCCGCTACGACCTTGCGCAGTTTTTCTACGTCTTCGCCTTTCTTACCGATTACGATGCCAGGACGAGCAGTGTGAATGGTCACACGGATGCTCTTAGCTGGACGCTCGATAACGATACGAGATACAGACGCTTTAGCCAGTTCCTTAGTCAGGTACTGACGTACTTTAAAATCGCTGTCCAGGTTGTCAGCGAATTCTTTGGTGTTCGCAAACCAGGTTGAATTCCATGGTTTTACAATACCCAGGCGAATACCATTAGGATGTACTTTCTGACCCATTGCTAGTCTCCAGAGTCTCAGCGATCGGACACAACCACAGTAATGTGGCTGGTGCGCTTCAGGATGCGATCTGCACGACCTTTCGCACGCGGCATAATGCGCTTCATGCTTGGGCCTTCGTCTACGAAGATTTTCGCGACTTTCAGATCGTCAATGTCAGCGCCATCGTTGTGTTCAGCGTTAGCAATGGCAGATTCCAGTACCTTCTTAACCAATACCGCAGCTTTCTTGTTGGTATAGGTCAGGATGTCCAGGGCCTGCGACACTTTCTTACCGCGAATCAGGTCAGCAACAAGGCGAACCTTCTGAGCAGAAGAACGAGCATGGCGATGTTGAGCTAAAGTTTCCATCTCTTCCTCCTACCTTATTTCTTCTTCGCTTTTTTATCAGCAGCGTGGCCGCGATAAGTACGAGTCGGTGCGAATTCACCCAGTTTGTGACCGACCATTTCGTCGGAAACAAAGACTGGAACGTGCTGACGACCATTATGGACAGCGATGGTCAAACCGATCATGTTAGGAAAGATCGTTGAACGACGGGACCAAGTGCGCAGGGGCTTCTTGTCTCCGCTTTCCACCGCTTTCTCTACCTTCTTCAGCAAGTGCAGGTCAATAAAAGGACCTTTCTTGAGAGAACGTGGCATGGCTTATCCTCTAATATTATTTGCTACGGCGACGTACGATAAATTTATCAGTACGCTTGTTGCTGCGGGTCTTCTTACCTTTGGTCTGAACGCCCCACGGAGTTACCGGGTGCTTACCAAAGTTACGACCTTCACCACCACCATGTGGGTGGTCGACTGGGTTCATCGCAGTACCGCGAACGGTAGGACGAACACCACGCCAGCGTGCAGCACCTGCTTTACCCAGAACGCGCAGCATATGCTCAGCATTGCCAACTTCGCCCAGAGTAGCGCGGCAGTCTGCTTCGACTTTACGCATTTCACCAGAACGCAGACGCAGGGTGACATAAGCACCATCGCGCGCAACGATCTGAACGTAAGTACCAGCGGAACGTGCCAGCTGACCGCCTTTACCTGGTTTCATTTCTACGTTATGAACGGTAGAACCAACCGGGATATTGCGCATCGGCAGGGTGTTACCTGCTTTGATTGCAGCATCAACGCCAGACTGAATCTGGTCGCCAGCTTTCAGGCCTTTAGGGGCCAGAATGTAACGGCGCTCGCCATCTTTGTACAGAACCAGCGCGATGTTCGCGGAACGGTTCGGATCGTACTCAAGACGCTCAACAACAGCTGGGATACCGTCTTTGTTGCGTTTAAAGTCAACAATACGGTAAGCCTGCTTGTGACCACCACCGATGTGACGAGTGGTGATGCGGCCATTGTTGTTACGACCACCGGATTTGCTGTTTTTTTCAACCAGCGGAGCAAAAGGTTTGCCCTTGTGCAGCTCTGGGTTGACCACTTTAACGACGTGGCGACGACCCGGAGATGTCGGTTTACATTTAACAACTGCCATTGTATTACTCCTCCGACTTACTCAGCGCCGCCAACGAAGTCCAGGTTCTGGCCTTCTTTCAGGGTGACGTAAGCTTTTTTCCAGTCGCTACGACGACCGATACGCTGTCCGTGACGTTTAACTTTCCCTTTAACTACCAGGGTGTTAACGACTTCGACTTCGACTTCAAACAGTTTCTGCACAGCAGCTTTGATTTCTGCTTTGGTCGCGTCTTTAGCAACTTTGAGAACGATGGTGTTAGTTTTTTCCATCGCAGCAGACGCTTTTTCAGAAACGTGCGGTGCACGAAGCACCTTCAGCAGACGTTCTTCACGAATCATGCCAGCATCTCCTCAACTTGCTTAACAGCATCAGCAGTCATTACGACTTTGTCGAAGGCGATCAGGCTAACCGGGTCGATACCAGTCGCATCGCGTACGTCAACCTTGTGCAGGTTACGTGCGGCCAGGAACAGGTTCTCGTCCAGCTCACCGGTGATGATCAGCACATCTTCCAGAGCCATGTCTTTCAGTTTCTGTGCCAGCAGCTTAGTTTTAGGCGCTTCTACAGAGAAAGATTCGACAACGATCAGACGATCCTGACGTACCAGTTCGGACAGGATGCTTTTCAGCGCGCCGCGGTACATCTTTTTGTTAACTTTTTGACTGTGGTCCTGCGGGCGAGCAGCGAAGGTCACGCCACCGGAACGCCAGATCGGGCTCTTAACAGAACCTGAACGCGCACGGCCGGTACCTTTCTGGCGCCACGGCTTTTTGCCGGAACCAGTTACTTCAGCACGAGTCTTCTGAGCACGAGTACCCTGACGAGCACCAGCTGCATAAGCAACAACAACCTGGTGAACCAGCGCTTCGTTGAAATCACGACCGAAGGTAGTTTCGGAAACAGTCAGCGCGCTCTGCGCGTCTTTCAATACTAATTCCATTGCTATCCCCTTACGCCTTCACAGCTGGTTTAACGATCAGGTCGCTACCGGTTGCACCCGGAACAGCACCTTTAACCAGCAGCAGGTTGCGCTCAGCGTCAACACGTACTACGTCCAGGCTCTGAACGGTCACACGTTCGTTACCCAGCTGACCTGCCATTTTCTTGCCTTTGAACACTTTGCCCGGAGTCTGGTTCTGACCGATAGAACCCGGAACGCGGTGGGACAAGGAGTTACCGTGCGTGGCATCCTGAGTACGGAAGTTCCAGCGCTTAACGGTACCAGCAAAACCTTTACCTTTAGAGGTACCGGTTACGTCAACTTTTTTAACTTCTGCAAACAGCTCAACGCTAATGTCCTGACCTACGGTGAACTCTTCGCCTTCAGCAAGACGGAATTCCCACAGACCACGGCCAGCTTCAACGCCAGCTTTAGCGAAGTGACCCGCTTCCGGTTTGGTTACACGGTTAGCTTTTTTAGCACCAGTGGTAACCTGAACGGCACGGTAGCCATCGTTAGCCAGGTCTTTAACCTGAGTAACGCGGTTTGCTTCAACTTCGATTACGGTTACTGGGATAGATACGCCATCTTCAGTGAAGATGCGGGTCATGCCCACTTTTTTACCGACTAAACCAATCATTGTATCAACCTCTCAATCGCTCGATGACCTGATTAACCCAGGCTGATCTGCACGTCTACACCGGCAGCCAGATCCAGACGCATCAGAGCATCAACGGTTTTCTCGGTTGGCTCAACGATGTCAACCAGACGCTTGTGAGTGCGGATTTCGTACTGATCACGCGCGTCTTTGTTAACGTGCGGAGAGATCAGAACGGTAAAGCGCTCTTTGCGGGTCGGCAGCGGGATCGGACCACGGACTTGCGCACCAGTGCGCTTAGCAGTCTCGACGATTTCCGCGGTTGATTGATCGATCAGACGATGATCAAACGCTTTAAGACGGATACGGATTCTTTGGTTCTGCATGAGACCAGAGCTCCAATTATTTTATAAACGAAAATGATTACTACTCAAACCCATTACGATTGATGGGAGAGTGTAACCGTTCTTACGTAGCTCCCCAATTGGGAGCATTGTTAGGCAACGAAAAACAGTATTGCCTGGGTTCAGATTGAACCAGCTGTCAATTACGACAAGCCCGCGCATTATACGTAAATCTGAGCAGGACGCAAGCCCCGTTTAGGAAATAGACGGGCTAGGTCAGTTTTGCGTGGCGACTCGTAAAAAAGATGTAATGTTGCGACGGTAAGACGTTAGTCGGGAAGGCTTCACGCAGGGTTGAGTTTTACTGTTTGTTTAACCCCAGGAATTGAGTGGAGTATGGCCGTACACATTTCATAGAGGCCATTAACGATGCTCACTACCCTCCCCTTCCTGGTTGTCTACCTGGGTTTAACCTGCTTATTAGTTCGTGAGGATATCCGTTCGCATCTGCTTCCGGACAGATACCTGTGTCCACTACTCTGGGCAGGTCTGCTCTATCACCTCTGTCTTCAACCCGATTTTCTGGCCAGCGCGGTCTTAGGTGCAATAATGGGTTACGCCGGCTTTGCGATTATTTATTGGGCTTACAAACTGATACGTAAACGTGAGGGACTGGGATACGGCGATGTGAAATATCTGGGGGCGCTGGGCGCATGGCATGGCTGGTGTGTACTTCCTGTTCTGGCATTATCGGCCGCTTTGCTGGCTATTCTCTATCTATTGATTCGATCCCTGTTTAAACCCGGAGAACAGATATTAAAAAACCCACTGCCATTTGGACCTTTCATGGCGGCAGCAGGTTTAATTATGGGCGGGCAAAGCGTGATCAGCTTTCCACTTTAATCTGCGACTGGAGATAATTCTGCAGACCGATTTTACCGATTAGATCCAGCTCCGTTTCCAGCCAGTCGATATGTCCTTCTTCATCGGCCAGGATCTGAATCATCATATCGCGGCTAACGTAATCGTGAACGCTGTCCGCGTAAGCGATAGCTTCACGCAGATCTTTTGCGCCTTCGAGTTCCAGCGTCAGATCGGATCGCAGCATCTCTTCGACATCTTCTCCAATACCCAGCTTGCCGAGATCCTGCAAGTTGGGGATCCCCTCAAGGAATAAAATACGCTCGATGTACTTATCGGCGTGTTTCATTTCATCAATGGATTCATGGTATTCAACATCGTTGAGGCGAGTCAGACCCCAGTTCTTGAACATTCTCGCGTGGAGAAAGTATTGATTGATTGCGACAAGCTCATTTCCCAATAATTTATTGAGATAACTTATGATTTTAACATCACCTTTCATTATAGTCCCTCCGCTTCCACTTATTGAAGCGTAGATGGGGCTACAGGGATGTCAAAAAAAAGAATGAGCCTCAGGCAATCTCTTTGAATTCCGGGATCTGCATCAATTCGTCCTGCATGATCTCACGGGCAGCGCGAACGCACTTACCGCATTGATTTCCCACCGGAACAAACTTACGCAGCTGCTGAAAAGATTGTGGCTGAAACTGGCGAACGGCCTGACGGATTTTTTTATCACTCACACCATTACATAAACAAACGTACATAACCACTCCCGTTCAAAATATGCGCAAAGTGTAAGTGAGAATAATTATGATTACAATAGCACAAGCACGAAGAGGCGGGGCGGGAGCCAACAAAAAATGCGAAAATTTGTGACACGGACAAACGTATGAAAACAAAAAAGGACGCCGAAGCGTCCTTTTTAATTCAGAGCTAATTAATTAGCTGAGAACTTTAGCAACAACACCCGCGCCAACGGTACGGCCGCCTTCGCGGATTGCGAAGCGCAGACCATCGTCCATTGCGATTGGGTGGATCAGGGTGACAACCATCTTGATGTTGTCGCCTGGCATTACCATCTCAACGCCTTCTGGCAGTTCGATGGTACCGGTCACGTCAGTTGTACGGAAGTAGAACTGTGGACGGTAGCCTTTGAAGAACGGAGTATGACGGCCGCCTTCGTCTTTGGACAGGATGTACACTTCAGATTCGAACTTGGTGTGCGGCTTGATTGAGCCCGGCTTAGCCAGAACCTGGCCACGCTGGATCTCTTCACGCTTGATACCACGCAGCAGAACGCCGCAGTTCTCGCCTGCACGACCTTCGTCCAGCAGTTTGCGGAACATTTCAACGCCGGTACAGGTTGATTTCGCAGTATCTTTGATACCAACGATTTCAACTTCTTCGCCAACTTTGATGATGCCGCGCTCTACACGACCGGTAACAACAGTACCACGGCCGGAGATAGAGAATACGTCTTCGATAGGCAGCAGGAACGGCTTGTCAATCGCACGCTCTGGCTCTGGGATGTAGGAATCCAGGTAGCCAGCCAGTTCGATGATTTTCTCTTCCCACTGTGCTTCGCCTTCCAGCGCTTTCAGTGCAGAACCACGAACGATTGGGGTGTCGTCGCCCGGGAAGTCGTACTGGGACAGAAGTTCACGAACTTCCATCTCAACCAGTTCCAGCAGCTCTTCGTCATCAACCATGTCGCATTTGTTCAGGAACACGATGATGAAAGGAACGCCTACCTGACGACCCAGCAGGATGTGCTCACGGGTCTGAGGCATAGGGCCGTCAGTCGCAGCAACAACCAGGATCGCGCCGTCCATCTGCGCAGCACCGGTGATCATGTTTTTAACATAGTCGGCGTGGCCCGGGCAGTCTACGTGTGCGTAGTGGCGAGTCGGGGTGTCATATTCAACGTGGGAAGTGTTGATGGTGATACCACGAGCTTTTTCTTCTGGTGCGTTATCGATCTGGTCGAATGCGCGAGCAGAACCACCGTAGGTTTTAGCCAGAACGGTAGTGATTGCAGCGGTCAGGGTAGTTTTACCGTGGTCAACGTGGCCGATAGTACCAACGTTGACGTGCGGTTTTGTACGTTCAAATTTTTCTTTAGACACGGCTATATTCCTTACTATAGTGCCCCCTCACCGAAGGGGCACGGGACTTAGATTTTAACCCTACGGCTTATTTACCACGGGCTTCAATTACGGCCTGAGCAACGTTGTTCGGCGCATCATCATACTTCAGGAACTCCATGGAGTAAGAAGCACGACCTTTGGTCAGAGAACGCAGCTGAGTTGCATATCCGAACATTTCAGACAGCGGAACTTCAGCATGAATCTGAACACCAGTAGCGTTAGATTCCTGACCTTTCAGCTGACCACGACGACGGCTAAGGTCACCGATAACGTCACCGGTATTCTCTTCCGGAGTTTCTACTTCAACCTTCATGATCGGCTCAAGCAGAACTGGTTTCGCTTTCTTAAAGCCTTCTTTAAAGGCGATAGAAGCGGCCAGTTTAAACGCCAGTTCAGAGGAGTCAACGTCATGGTAAGAACCGAAGTGCAGACGAACACCCATGTCTACAACCGGGTAACCAGCCAGTGGACCAGACTTCAGCTGCTCCTGGATGCCTTTATCAACGGCAGGGATGTATTCACCAGGAATTACACCACCTTTGATGTCGTTGATGAACTCGTAACCTTTAGGGTTAGAGCCCGGCTCCAGTGGGTACATGTCGATCACAACGTGACCATACTGACCACGACCACCAGACTGCTTAGCGTGTTTACCTTCAACATCGGTAACTTTCTGACGAATCGCTTCACGGTAAGCAACCTGAGGTTTACCTACGTTCGCTTCAACGTTGAACTCACGCTTCATACGGTCAACGATGATGTCGAGGTGCAGTTCACCCATACCAGCGATGATGGTCTGGTTAGATTCTTCATCAGTCCATACGCGGAATGATGGGTCTTCTTTAGCCAGACGGCCCAGAGCCAGACCCATTTTTTCCTGGTCAGCTTTGGTTTTCGGTTCTACTGCGATGGAGATTACCGGTTCCGGGAATTCCATACGCTCAAGAATGATCACGTTATCCGGATCACAGATGGTGTCACCTGTAGTCACGTCTTTCAGGCCGATTGCCGCAGCAATGTCGCCCGCGCGAACTTCTTTGATCTCTTCACGCTTGTTAGCATGCATCTGAACGATACGGCCAAAACGCTCACGAGCTGATTTAACCGGGTTGTATACGGTATCACCAGAGTTAACCACGCCAGAGTACACGCGGAAGAACGTCAGGTTACCTACAAACGGGTCGGTAGCGATTTTGAATGCCAGTGCAGCAAACGGCTCTTCATCACTAGCATGACGCTCGGATGGGGTATCTTTACCGTCATCCAGCATACCGTTGATTGCCGGTACGTCAGTCGGTGCTGGCAGGTAATCAATTACCGCATCCAGCATCGCCTGAACACCTTTGTTCTTGAACGCAGAACCACAGGTTACCAGGATGATTTCGTTGTTCAGAACGCGCTGACGCAGAGCTGTTTTGATCTCTTCTTCAGTCAGTTCTTCACCACCCAGGTATTTCTCCATCAGGTCTTCTGAAGCTTCTGCAGCGGACTCGATCAGGTTCTGGTGCCATTCGTCAGCCAGGTCCTGCATGTCAGCCGGGATATCTTCGTATTCGAAGGTAACGCCCTGATCAGCATCGTTCCAGTTGATGGCTTTCATTTTCACCAGGTCGATAACGCCGGTGAAGCCTTCTTCAGCACCAATTGCCAGCTGCAGCGGAACAGGGTTCGCGCCCAGACGGGATTTGATCTGACCAACAACTTTCAGGAAGTTTGCACCCATGCGGTCCATTTTGTTAACGAACGCAATGCGTGGAACTTTGTATTTGTTTGCCTGACGCCATACGGTTTCAGACTGTGGCTGAACACCACCAACTGCGCAGTAAACCATTACCGCACCATCAAGAACACGCATGGAACGTTCTACTTCGATAGTGAAGTCAACGTGCCCCGGGGTGTCGATGATGTTTACGCGATGCGGTTCATACTGCTTAGCCATACCAGACCAGAATGCAGTAGTCGCTGCGGAGGTAATGGTAATACCACGCTCCTGCTCCTGCTCCATCCAGTCCATGGTAGCGGCGCCGTCATGAACTTCACCGATTTTATGGTTTACACCGGTGTAGAACAGAATACGTTCGGTGGTAGTGGTTTTACCGGCGTCGATGTGCGCACTGATACCAATGTTACGGTAGCGTGCGATGGGTGTTGTACGAGCCATTTGATTCCTCGTTTATCTTTTTAGGCGTTCAGTTAAGTAACCCAAAGCGGGCTGCTTCGCTGAAGCGCCCGCCTGGTGACTATGACTCCGAAGGGATTACCAACGGTAGTGTGCGAACGCCTTGTTGGCTTCTGCCATACGGTGAACGTCTTCACGTTTCTTAACTGCAGTACCTTTGTTGTCTGCAGCATCAGAAAGTTCGTTCGCCAGACGCAGAGCCATGGATTTATCACCGCGTTTACGAGCAGCTTCAACGATCCAACGCATTGCCAGAGCATTACGACGGACCGGACGAACTTCAACTGGAACCTGATAAGTAGAACCACCTACGCGGCGGGACTTAACTTCAACAGTCGGGCGAACGTTGTCGAGAGCGACTTCGAAAGCTTCCAGTGAGGTTTTACCAGAGCGCTGAGCCAGGGTCTCAAGCGCGCTGTATACGATTGCTTCTGCAGTAGATTTTTTACCATCTACCATCAGGATGTTTACAAATTTTGCCAGCAGTTCTGATCCGAATTTCGGATCTGGAAGAATTTTACGCTGACCAATGACGCGACGACGTGGCATGGGAATACTCCGTTGTTAATTCAGGATTGTCCAAAACTCTAAGAGTTTAGTGTGACATTAAGATAAATCAGTTTGGCCTTACTTAACGGAGAACCATTAAGCCTTAGGACGTTTCACGCCGTACTTAGAGCGAGATTGCTTACGGTCTTTAACGCCGGAGCAGTCAAGCGCACCACGAACGGTGTGGTAACGAACACCCGGAAGGTCTTTTACACGACCGCCACGGATCAGGATCACGGAGTGTTCCTGCAGGTTGTGACCTTCACCACCGATGTAGGAAGTCACTTCAAAACCGTTAGTCAAACGCACACGGCATACTTTACGCAGTGCGGAGTTTGGTTTTTTAGGGGTAGTGGTATACACACGAGTACATACACCACGTTTCTGCGGGCAGGCTTCCAGCGCAGGCACGTTGCTTTTTGCAACTTTGCGAGCGCGTGGTTTGCGTACCAGCTGGTTAACTGTTGCCATTAAATAGCTCCTGGTTTTAGCTTTTGCTTCGTAAACACGTAATAAAACGACCTCATACAATATGAGGACGCGAAATTTTAGGGCCACGTCGAAAAGGTGTCAAGAAATATACAGCGATCTCACATCACCAGTTCATTTGACCGGGGTGCTGGACGGCCAGATTGACGAAATCAGTATAGCTAACCACGTCAATTTTGGTTGAAATTTGACCAGTAAGACCGCGAGCATCGGTATCATCTTTAAGCGCAGAGACAGAGATGGGGGCATTACTGAGAATATCAACAAAGCGGTTGCCTTCTACCGCCGCCAGAACACCATCCTGGATCAGCAGCAGGGCATCACCTTCACGCACCATGCTTAACAGGCTGTCGATGTCGCAGTGCCAGGGGGAGCGGCTCAAAATATGGAGCATGACGGCCTCAGAATGTCAGGATAGTGTCGAAATGGGAGAGATGTTCACGCAGCACCTCCGGCACAACCACTGTGGCATCCAGCACAAAGGATGTGTTTTCACTCAGACCGCGCGCCTGCAGGGAGGCGGCACAGACGTAGAACGTCTCGATGTCATACAGCGGCAGGACCTTAAAGGTCGCGATGTAGTCGCGCGCCAGCACGGCCTGCGGTTGCTGGCCGGCAAGCAGTTGAAACACGCCGTCGCCGATAAAGAATACGCCGATCTCTTCCGTCAACGCGGAGGTTGCCAGTAACGCATCCAGCCCTTCCCTGCCGGCGGCACTGCCATGCGGAGCAGAGGTAAAGACGAAAGCCACGCGGTTCATCAGAATTGCACCATTCTGTCGCAGGTTAATGCGGCTTGAGCCAGCGCCCCAAGGCCACTGAGTGAAAAGCCGTCATTAAGATTGGCGGCTGACAGGCCCAGACGCTGCGCTTCGTTTGCATCGCTCACGCCGCGACGGAGCGCTGCCGCCACACAAATATGCAGCTCAACCCCGTGCTGCTGGTTCAGGGATTGCCATGCGCGCACCAGGTCAAACTCATCGGACGCGGGGGACGTCAGCTGGTTGGCGTTATAAACGCCTTCACGATAAAAAAAGACGCTGACCAGTTCGTGTCCGGCGCCCAGCAGCGCGCGCGCAAACTGCAACGCACTGCTGGCTTGCTGCGTACCGTACGCCGGGCCTGTCACCATTAATGCAAAACGCATTACTTTTCGTGCCCCAGGAAGTCGCCGCTTTTGAACTGACGGATGTAGAGATAGACCGTGTGCTTAGAGATATTGAGACGATCGGCCACCTGGTTAATCGCATCTTTGATATCAAAAATGCCTTTTTCGTAGAGGTTGAGCACGATCTGACGATTCTTGGCGTTGTTAGACACATTGCGATCGGCATTCACTTCTTCGATGGTGAACTCCAGCGTCTGGGTGACGAGGTCTTCTACCGAGGAGGCAAAGTTAACAGCGGATCCGACGTCCGGCGTTTCTGGCGGAATAAAGGTGTTCATGATCTGGGAGAACGGCACATCGAGGTTCATGTTGATGCACAGCAAACCAATCACCCGATGATCGCGATTACGGATGGCAATCGTCACGGACTTCATCAGGACACCGCTCTTGGCGCGGGTGAAATAACATTTTGAGACGCTGCTGTCCGCACCGGTCATGTCGTGCAGCATACGCAGTGCAAGGTCGGTGATTGGCGAGCCAATTTTACGGCCAGTATGCTCACCATTGGCAATGCGGATGGCAGAACATTTCAGATCTTGCAGGGAGTGCAATACGATTTCGCAGTGGGACCCAATGAGCATCGCTAACCCGTCCACTACCGCTTCGTAGGATTTCAGAATATCGAAATCGGTCTGATCGAAAGGACGTTGATCCAGCAGATCAAGTTCGCTGGTTTCGTTGGTTAAAAGCGACCTGGTCATGAAAAAAACACTCCTTTTCAGGAGCCTGTCGGTAGGTTTTCAGGGCAGGCTCATTATTTACACGGGCAACTAAATTAATACAGCGTAGGTAGCGCTTCCAGTGTTAATTATATCTGCACCATAATAAAAAAACCGCCGCTTCAGGAGCGGCGGTTGTTACCGATTTACTTCTTGGTGGCTTCAGCTGGCGCTTCTGGCTTCGCGTCCGGCTTAGCATCCGCTTTCGGTGCTGGTTTGATATCCAGCAGCTCTACGTCGAATACCAGGGTGGAGTTAGCCGGGATACCCGGAACGCCAGTTTTGCCGTAGGCCAGATCCGGTGGGATGACCAGCTTGATTTTACCGCCTTTCTTGATGTTCTTCAGGCCTTCAGTCCAGCCAGGGATAACACCATCCAGACGGAAGGAGAGCGGCTCACCACGGGTGTAAGAGTTATCGAACTCTTTACCGTCGGTCAGGGTACCTTTGTAGTTTACCACTACGGTATCGCTGTCTTTCGGTGCGTCGCCGGTACCTTCTTTCTCTATTTTATAGACCAGGCCAGTTGGAGAGGTTTTTGCGCCCTTCTCTTTAGCGAAAGCTTCACGGTAGGTTTTGCCTTTCGTTTCGTTTTCAGTCGCGTCTTTCTCCATCTTCTCCTGCGCTGCGCCTTTCACGCGCGCTTCGAAAGCCTGCAGAGTTTGCTCGATTTCCTGGTCTGACAGTTTGCTCTTATCAGCAAATGCATCCTGAACACCGGCGATCAGCTGAGCCTGATCCAGCTTGATGCCCAGTTTTTCTTGCTCTTTCAGAGAGTTTTCCATGTAACGGCCCAGAGATGCGCCCAGCGCGTAGGCTGACTTCTGGTCGTCATTTTTGAACGCCGCATTGCTATCAGCAGTCGCAGCAGGCTTTGCTGCAGTATCGGCAGCGAAAGTCAGCGGCGCATGCAGAGCGACGGCCATCGTGGTCGCCAGCAGCGTTACTTTAAACAGTGATTTCATCCATTTCTCCAGGGCCGGGGACTCTCACCCCGTATTAAGCGTAATTGAGAAGCGTACTATAAAACGTTGAGGAACAAATCTACAGGTAGACACCCCTGATTCGCACCACATTTCAGACTATTTTTGTTTAAATTAGTTTCGCAGCAATGGGATGTTTACTGCGCGCGAAGATAATCTCGGGTAAAATTCGCCGCCGCCAGCCCCGGACGGGGCAACAGAGACCAACGAGGTGAATCATGCAGGATACAGATATGGAAGCACGACTGGCTGAACTCGAAAGCCGCCTGGCTTTTCAGGAGATCACCATCGATGAGCTGAATCAGACCGTAACCGCCCACGAGCTTGAAATGGCCAAGCTGAGGGATCTGCTGCGTCTGTTAACCGAAAAAGTGAAAGCGTCGCAGTCATCACACATTGCGTCGCAGTCGGAAGAGACGCCGCCGCCCCATTATTGAGACGTAAAAAAAGCGGGATATTCCCGCTTTTTTGAGCATTAAGCCGTGAAGCTTAGTGGCAACCGCAGCCGCCATTACCGCAACCACCTTTACCGTGGTCGTGACCATGGTCGTGATCGTGGCCGTGACCGCCGCAGCAACCGTCGTGACCGTGATCGTGGTCGTGGTCGTGACCGTTCGCACCGTGAACGTGGCCGTGAGCCAGCTCTTCTTCAGTGGCTTCGCGGATGGCTACCACTTCAACGTTGAACTTGAGGTTCTGGCCAGCCAGCATGTGGTTGCCATCAACCACAACGTGGTCATCTTCAACTTCAGTGATTTCTACTGGAACCGGACCCTGGTCAGTTTCAGCCAGGAAACGCATGCCAACCTGCAGTTCGTCAACGCCCATGAACACGTCTTTAGGAACGCGCTGCACCAGGTTGTCATCGTACTGACCGTAAGCGTCGTTTGCGCCTACAGCAACGTCAAATTTGTCGCCAACTTCATGACCGTCCAGCGCGTTTTCCAGACCGGAAATCAGGGAACCGTGACCGTGCAGGTAGTCCAGCGGCGCACTCACCGGAGACTCATCAACCAACACACCGTCTTCTGTACGTACCTGATAGGCCAGGCTGACCACCAGGTCTTTTGCTACTTTCATGATATCTCCTGAGCGTGGGAAAATTGCTGGCGCAGATTGTAACGGAAATCTGCACCCGTGTACCCTTTAGCTTAAAAAAACTCAGGGCATATCGCTAGTCCGGATGAAAAATCCCGATCACTTGCTCCTCTTTGCGAACATGCTCGCGAGCCTCTTTATCCGCTTCACGCATCTGGTGTCCGCACTTAACACACTCAACAATATCGATATTGTTCTCGCGCCACATCGCCAGCGTGTCCTGAGCCTGGCAGGCCGGGCATTTCGCACCGGCGATAAAGCGTTTACGAATCGCCATCCTCTACCTCTTTATTCAAATTCATCCCAGCCGTCCAGCTGCCGACGCTCCTGCTGCATCTCACGCTGGAAGATCTCTTCCAGCTCGCGGCGCGCCTCCCGCACCCGGGAAATTTGCACCGTGTCGGTATGCACTGGCATCAACTCACGCAGCATCCGCATATCCAGACGGCGGAAGTGTAACTGCGCGCGCTGGGCCTGATGCGGATGCATCCCCAGCGTCACTAAGGTTTTGCGCCCCAGCTCCAGCGCACTGGAGAAGGTCTCACGGGTAAATTGCTTCACCCCGGCCTGGAGCAGTTCATGAGCCTCTACACGTCCGCGCGCCCGCGCCAGAATATGCAGATGCGGAAAATGCTGCTGGCAGATCTGCACCAGCTTCATGGTGTCTTCCGGATCATTACAGGTGATGACGATCGACTCCGCCGCTTCTGCCCCGGCGGAACGTAACAGTTCCACCTGGGTGGCATCACCGTAATACACTTTGTAGCCATATTTTCGCATCAGGTTCACCGCGCTGATATCGCGCTCCAGGACAGTGACACGCTTTTTGTTCGCCATCAGCAGGCGGCCAATCACCTGACCAAAGCGCCCGAAGCCCACCACGATCACCTGCGGTTTATCATCGTCCACCCAGGGCGCTTCATGCTCATCTTCCGGCGCATTAAGGCGCCGGGAAAGCTGCCTGTCGATCAGCTTCATCAGCAGCGGCGTGGTCATCATCGACAGCGTAACGGTAACCAGCAGCAGCGCCATCTGGTCATGCTGAAACAATCGCTGGGACGATGCTGTGGAGAAGAGCACAAAAGCGAACTCTCCCCCCTGACTCAGTACTCCGGCAAGCTGCGCGCGCTCCGGGTGACGCAGACCGTATACCCGCGCCAGCCCGTACAGCACCAGCATTTTGACGGCCACCAGCACCGCAACGCCCAGCAGCACGACCAGAATATGGGTGTAAAGCACGCCAAGATTCAGGGCCATGCCGACCGAGATAAAGAACAGCCCTAACAGCAGCCCTTTGAACGGATCGATGGCAATTTCCAGCTCGTGCCGGTACTCGCTCTCGGCCAGCAACACGCCTGCAATAAAGGTTCCCAGCGCCATCGACAGCCCCAGCGCATCCATAAACAGCGCCGAACCCAACACCAGCAGCAGCGTGGCGGCGGTAAACACTTCCCGCACCCCGGACGCCGCAATAAAGCGGAACACCGGACGCAGCAGAAAGCGCCCGCCCACCAGCATGCCGGCAAAGGCCAGCACCTTCATGCCGATTTTCATCCAGTCGAAATGCTCGTCGCCCGACCCCGCCAATAGCGGCACCAGGGCCAGGGCCGGGATCACCGCCAGATCCTGAAACAGCAGCACGGAGAAACCGAGCTGTCCCGTTTCGTTACGGTTCATGCCTTTGTCGCGCATCAACTGCAGGGCCATCGCGGTGGAGGACATCGCCAGCCCAATCCCGCCGACCACCGCCGCCTGCCATGAGAAATGGCCCAGCATCAGCAGGCCGCCGAGGATCACTGCGCTAAACAGCACCTGCGCGGCGCCCACGCCGAAGATGGAGCGCCGTAGCTGCCAGAGCTTCGCCGGGTTCAGCTCGAGGCCGATAATAAACATCAGGAAGACGACGCCCAGCTCCGAGAAGTGCAGGATTTCGTCCACATCGCTGATAAACCCCAGCCCCCACGGGCCAATAGCGATACCCGCCAGCAGATAGCCGAGCACCGCGCCGATACCCAGACGCGAAGCCAGCGGCACCGCCACCACGGCGGCGAGCAGAAACAGCACTCCCGCCAGCAACAGATCGGAACCTTCCATCAGCGACCTCCCGTCTGATTAGGCGCAGCCAGCCAGTCGCCGTAGGCTTTGGCATGGCTGGCCAGTTCACTCTGCTGCTGCCGACGCGCCCAGTAGACCACGATCGGTCTCAGCCAGTGCATGTGGCACATGGCCGCCGTCAGCTCGAACGGGCGTAAAATATCGTTCATCGAATAGCGGTTAAGCCCGTCGTGGCGATAGGCACTCTCCGGCTCGCCGGTGGTGATGACGTTCCGCCAGTACTTTCCCGCCAGCTGGTTTCCTCCCGGGCCACTGGCAAAACCGCGGCTCAACACGCGATCCAGCCACTCTTTCAGCAGCGCCGGGCAGCTGTAGGTGTAAAGCGGATGCTGGAACACGATGACGTCGTGCTGGCGCAGCAGTTCCTGCTCGCGGGGGATATCAATAAAAAAATCGGGGTAGTGCGCGTAGAGATCGTGCACCGTCACATTACTGAGCCGTAATGCCGGCTGGAGCAAAACTCGGTTGGCGACCGAGTCCTGCGACTCCGGATGGGCATACAGCAGCAGCACTTTTGCTGTCTGGGACATCATTCCTCTCCCGGGTCGTCATCACTGTTGTTTTGGGCTACCATGGCACACCCACGCGGCGCGTGGCGGCACATTTAACCTGATTATAATGACAACTTAACATAGTCGGAACACACGGCGCTCTATGATTGTTTTCTCCTCATTACAAATTCGTCGCGGCGTACGCGTCCTGCTGGACAACGCTACAGCCACCATTAACCCGGGCCAGAAAGTGGGCCTGGTGGGCAAAAACGGCTGCGGTAAATCCACGTTACTGGCATTGCTGAAAAACGAGATCAGCGCGGACGGCGGTAACTTTACCTACCCGGGCAACTGGCAGCTGGCCTGGGTAAACCAGGAGACGCCCGCCCTGAGCGTACCGGCGATGGACTATGTGATTGACGGCGACCGGGAGTACCGCAAGCTGGAAGCCGAGCTGCACGCCGCCAACGAACGCAACGACGGTCACGCGATTGCCACCGTCCACGGCAAACTCGATGCCATCGACGCCTGGACCATCCGCTCCCGCGCCTCCACGCTTCTGCACGGTCTGGGTTTCAGCAATGAACAGCTGGAACGCCCGGTCAGCGACTTCTCCGGTGGCTGGCGTATGCGTCTCAACCTGGCCCAGGCGCTGATCTGCCGCTCTGACCTGCTGTTGCTCGATGAACCGACTAACCACCTCGATCTGGATGCCGTCATCTGGCTGGAGAAATGGCTGAAGAGCTATCAGGGCACGCTGATCCTGATCTCCCACGACCGTGACTTCCTCGATCCGGTGGTGGACAAAATTATTCATATCGAACAGGAATCGATGTTCGAATACACCGGCAACTACAGCTCGTTTGAGCGCCAGCGCGCAGTGCGTCTCTCCCAGCAGCAGGCGATGTACGAAAGCCAGCAGCAGCGGGTGGCGCATCTGCAAAGCTTTGTCGATCGCTTCAAGGCCAAGGCCTCCAAAGCCAAACAGGCCCAGAGCCGCGTCAAGATGCTGGAACGGATGGAGATGATTGCCCCGGCGCACGTCGACAACCCGTTCCACTTCAGCTTCCGGGCGCCGGAGAGCCTGCCCAATCCGTTGCTGAAAATGGAAAAGGTCAGCGCCGGTTATGGCGACCGCATCATTCTCGACTCCATCAAGCTCAACCTGGTTCCGGGTTCCCGTATCGGTCTGCTCGGGCGCAACGGTGCCGGTAAATCGACCCTGATTAAGCTGCTGGCGGGCGAGCTGGCTCCGGTCCGCGGCGATATCGGTCTGGCGAAGGGCATCAAGCTGGGCTATTTCGCCCAGCATCAGCTGGAATTTTTACGCGCTGACGAGTCCCCGTTGCAGCACCTGGCGCGTCTCGCTCCCCAGGAGATGGAGCAGAAGCTACGGGATTACCTGGGCGGCTTCGGCTTCCAGGGCGATAAAGTCACCGAAAACACCGAGCGCTTCTCCGGCGGCGAGAAAGCGCGTCTGGTGCTAGCCCTTATCGTCTGGCAGCGCCCGAACCTGCTCCTGCTCGATGAACCGACTAACCACCTGGATCTGGACATGCGCCAGGCCCTGACCGAAGCGTTGATCGAGTTTGAAGGCGCGCTGGTGGTGGTGTCGCACGACCGTCACCTGCTGCGCTCCACCACCGACGATCTCTATCTGGTGCATGACAGCAAAGTCGAAGCATTCGATGGCGATCTGGAAGATTATCAGCAGTGGCTGAGTGACGTGCAGAAGCAGGAGAGCCAGCCTGCGGAAGGGGCCAAAGATAACGCCAACAGCGCCCAGGCGCGTAAAGATCAGAAGCGTCGCGAAGCGGAGCTGCGCACCCAAACCCAGCCGCTGCGCAAAGAGATCACCCGTCTGGAAAAAGAGATGGAGAAGCTCAACGCACAATTGGCTACCGTGGAAGAAAAACTGGGTGACAGCGGACTGTATGACCAGACGCGTAAAGCCGAGCTGACCGAATGCCTGCAGGTGCAGGCCACGACCAAATCCAGCCTTGAAGAGTGCGAAATGGCCTGGCTAGAGGCGCAGGAACAGCTCGAAGGGATGCTTCAGAGCGATTAATCCGGTGGAGGAGCGATGATACCTGACCTGACCAGCGAAATTACCTTTCGCAAACTGAGCATCTTCATGACATTTATGGAGACGGGCAATATCGCCCGTGCCGCTGAGGTGCTGAACCTCAGCGGGGTCAGCGTCCATCGCGCCCTGCACACGCTGGAAGAGAACGTCCGCTGCCCGCTGTTCACCCACAAAGGCCGGAATCTGATCGCCCTGCCCGCCGCCTGGACGCTGCTGGAGTACTGCCAGGAGGTGATTCAGGTCATGGAGCGCGGGCTGGAAGAGGCGCGTAAAACGGCCGGTATCGGCCAGGGCCGTCTGCGGGTAGGCACGCTCTACTCCCTGACGCTCGAGACGGTGCCGCAGTTGATTATGGGCATGAAGCTACGCCGCCCTGATCTGGAGATGGATCTCACCATGGGATCCAACGAGACCCTGCTGCATATGCTGGAAGAAGGCTTGCTGGATGCGATTCTGATCTCCATCTCTGAAAGTGAAATCGACCGCAACAACCTCGAAGCGCTGCCTCTGTTCCACGACGATATCTGTCTTGCCGCCCCCGCCTCGGCGCAGCTCAATACCGACGCGCTGGCGGATTTACGTGACTACAAAGACCAGAAGTTTGTCGCCCTGGCGGAAGGTTTCGCCACCTACGCCGGTTTCCAGGAGGCGTTTCATATCGCCGGTTTCGAGCCGGAGATCGTCACCCGGGTTAATGATATTTTCTCGATGCTGAGTCTGGTGCAGGCGGGTGTCGGCTTTACGCTGATGCCGGGCAGGATGAAAAAAGTGTATGAAAACTCGGTGCAGCTGTTAAAGTTGGCCGAGCCGTATCAAATGCAGCAGCTGATCGCCATCGTCTTTGCCCGCAACCGTGAGCAGGACCCAGGCCTGCGGGCGCTGGCGGCAGAAGGCCGCATGTACGCCCGCCGCCTTGAGCAGAACGCTACGCCTTAAGACGCCGGGCGAGATGCACCGCGACATCAATGCCGCTGCGTTCCAGAGAGACAGACTCCCCTTCCCAGGCCGCCTGACGCGTCAGGCAGGTCAGCACCCCGCCGGGAGGCATCTCTATTGCCAGCTGCGCTTCACGCTCGTTCGCGGCAATCACCGCCTCCTGCCAGCGCACCGTCCGGGCCATGTTCATGGCCAGATCGTCGGCAATTTTCTCCGGCTGCCAGAGCACCCGCCCGGTGCTGCCGCTCAGGTATGCGCAGCGCGGACGAGAGAGCGTAACCCGGCTGAACGCCTCGACCAGTTTTTGCGCCGGTTCCGCCAGCAGTTCGCAGTGCGACGGGACGCTTACCGTCAGGCGGCGGGCTTTATTGGCCCCTTTCGCCAGCGCACGCGTCGCCACTTCCGCCATGCCGTCATCGGCACCGGCGATCACAATCTGCGTCTCGGCATTCAGGTTGGCGATATAGGTGCCGGTGCCTTCCATCAGGGTTTCTACCTGGGAAAGCGTTAATCCCATAATCGCCGTCAGGCCGTAGCCCTCGGGATAAGCCTGCTCCATCAGATCGCCACGCAGGGCCACCAGTTTCAGGGCATCAGCAAAATCGAGCGCCCCGGAGATGACCGCCGCAGGATACGCGCCGATGGAGAGGCCGCTGACGATATCCGCCGCGACGCCGCGACGCGCCAGTTCACGCGCCCAGGCGACACCCGCGATCAGCAGCGCGAGCTGTACCGCGCGGGTGTGTTGTAGCGCCGCCGGGGAGTCCAGCGCGTCCACCTCAGTGGCACCCAGCATTTCACGCGCCTGAGCCAGCTCGGTTCCCGGCAAGTTTTGCAGCATACCGGGATGCTGCGTCCCCTGCCCCGGAAAGGTAAACAGGATCTTCATTGTTCCTCCCATGCCCAGGGGTTGGCCGTCAGGCGCGGCCCCCGGTCGGTTTTCAGCAACGTTTTGCCATCACGTAGCCATTCGTTGAGCGCAAAGCCGCCCAGCGGCGTCTCGACCTGGGTATCGGCCCGACAAAGGGCCCCTTTAAGGTGCGACTGCCAGGCCAGCAAAACATCGGGAGAGAGGGGCTGCGGGGCGCGGATCAGCAGATCGAGATCGCTGTCGGCATGGATCACCGCAATGCCGGTGGCCAGCGCATAGCCGGTGCTGCCGGTAATGCCCCAGGTCCAGGGCCAGGTCATGCGTGAAAGCTGTACAGCCACCTGAACCGGTGGCTGAGTGATAAAGGGCGAGCGCAGCAGACTCGCTTCTGCGCTCAGCTGTTCGGGGGAGACGACACGAACGATCTGGTCCGGGTTAACCCAGCCCGCCGCACGCTGATCGCGCTTCAGGCCACGTACACCCACAGGAATACGTCCGTTACCATCAACATCACGCCGCACCACCACCGGCAGGCCGGTGTGCCAGGCGCCATCTACCCAGGCGTCGGCAATCCCTTCCAGCGCGTCACGCGCATTAAGCCAGATAAGGTCGTGGGGGCGTAATGTTGTGGTCATGATTACATTCCTGAAGTCAGCGAGATAAACAGCGGCAGAGACAGGATACACAGGACGGAGCTTAACAGCAGCACGGCTTCTGCATCCGGCGACTGCACGCCAAAGCGGTTACCGAACACCACACCGAAGAAGCCGGCGGACAGGGCAATCATCAGGATTGCGGTGATCGCCACCGAACCGTGGAGACCAAACACCAGCACAATGCCCCAGGCAATCGCCGGCTGAATCAGCAGCTTGGTGATGGTCGCGCTAATCACCATGGTGTTGATCTGCAGCTTACGGGCCGACAGGATCACGCCGGTCAGGAACAGTGCCGCCGCGGTGGCCGCCAGGCCCAGAGGCTTGATGGACGCCAGGACCAGGTCCGGCATTTTGATGCCAATCGCAGACAGAATCACACCCAGCAGTGGCCCCATCACAATCGGTTTCTTGATTGAGCGCCACATCAGAACCGGCAGCATCGCCAGCGTAGACCCACTGTTTGTGCCTTCCGCACGGGCTTTTTCGCGTTCCAGGATCAGCAGACAGAACGGCGTCATCAGCACAGAGCCACAGGCGATCGAGACCGCCACGGAGAGGGAGGTCGCAGAGCCTTCGCCCAGCACGCTACCCAAAATCGGCAGCCCCAGCGCCGCGTAGTTTGGCAGTGCCACGGTCAGGGTCAGCACGGCGGCATCCTGCGGGGACTTTTTAAAGACTTTAGTTGCGAGGAAGTAGATGGCCGCATAGGTGATCCACATCGCCAGGGTCAGGACAAGGATCAGCGGCGACTGGGCAATGATACCTACCCAGGGCGTTTGCACCGTGGCGCTGAACAGCGCGGCGGGCAACGCAAAATCCATCACGAAGATATTAAGCAGAGAGACATTTTTGTTATCCACCATTTTGGCTTTACCGGCCCAGAAGCCGAGCAGCATGATGACAAAAATGGGTGCAAGGGCATGAACAATCACATAAGTCATAAATCACCTGTAAAAAAAGAAGTTTAAGCACTGACGCGATGGTTATTATTTTCAGGATGCAGGTTCCCGCGTGGGCGCAACGGGTGCGCCCACGGGGCGTGCATCTGGCAGGTCTTTTCTTTTTGGTATTACCAGCTGGCTCGCATACGTTCGCGTACAAGAGCTGAGCTATGGCGATTGTCGGCACCCAGACGGCTTTTCAGCGTCGGATCCCGGCGAGCGTCATCAATGGCCTGTTGTAAGGTGGTTTTCACCAGCGCCAGATCGAGAGAGGAAGGTGCGTCCGGATTGCTGATATCCAGCAGGTTTTCCAGCAGCCCCAGCGTAGCGTAGTTACTGATGTCATACGCCATTGGCGGAATGGTTGCCGCCAGTTTTTCCAGTGCTTCCACGGTACGCAGCGTGATGCGTGCGGCAGACTCTTTGCCCATCGCGTGGATCAATACGCCCTGGTCGTTAAAGGCGATCAGCCGGTTGGCCTGATAGCCGTGGGCCAGAAACGCCCCTGACATCGCTTTCCCGACGATAAGGCCAATCACCGGATGGCCCGCCAGACGCGCGTTAGCATAGGCCGCAGCAGCACCGGCCAGCGCCTGGTGAATACCAAAGCCCTCTTCGCGACGACCATAGGCCTGGCTCGGCACGTCGATGACCGCCACAATCGGGCGTTTCACCGCGTTGTCAGCATCGGCCGCGACGGTTTCGCTTACCACTTTGGCCAGGGTCCAGCCTTCCAGCAGACCCACTTCGCCTCGCGCCGCACGCGGGTAGTGGTTGTTGGCATCCGGTACCACTGCGACAAAGCGCACCGCTTCGCCATTCAGCTCGCCGTCTGCCGCCTGCACCGATGGGCAAAGCCCTTCCAGACGTTTGGCATGCGGCGCAAGGGTTTCCAGCCAGAGCTCACCACGGCTAATTGAAGTACTCATCATTTCACCTCCCGGGCAAAGAGCGCGTGAATCTGTTCGGTATCCGCCTGTTTGCGGGTGTCGAATTTGGTCAGGCGGTCGAGATACCAGTCGTAATTGTCGGTGCGGTGTTTAGCCGGCACGCCTTTCGCAATCGCGTCGTTCATCGCCGCTTTCACCGCGTTCACGCCGTCGCCCACCAGGGCGTCCACCAGCCCGCTTTGATAGCGAATTTCGCCCCCGGTCATGCTCCAGATAAACGGACGGTCGCGGGAGTCGTACTCTTCAATCCCTGCTTCCTGCTCGATAACCTGTGGGCCGTTGAGGCCGAGACGCGCTTCGCGGGTCACGATCAGATAGCTGCACAGCGCGGCCGCAATGGACATCCCGCCGAAGCAGCCGACGGTACCGGCGACAATGCCGATGACCGGGGTATAGCGACGCAGATCGACAATCGCAGCGTGAATATCCGCAATCGCCGCCAGGCCAAGGTTAGCTTCCTGCAGACGTACGCCGCCGGTTTCCAGGCTCAATACTGCCTGGGTTGGAATACCGTTGCGGTTATCTTCCGCCGCCAGCTCCAGCGCAGCCGCCATTTTGGCGCCTGAGACTTCGCCCATGCTGCCGCCCTGGAACGCGCCTTCGATCGCTACGACCACCGCGGGTTTGCCGTTGATGGTGCCTTTCGCCACCACCATGCCGTCATCGGCCTGCGGCACAATGCCCTGCGCACCCAGCCACGGAGAGATAATCTCTTCGAACGGATCCAGCAGTTCGCGGAAGCTGCCCTCGTCGAGCAGAGCCTGCGCACGCTGGCGCGCTTTTAATTCGATAAAGCTGCTGTCATCACGCATGGCTCACCCCCTCAAAGACCTGTTCGATACGAATGCGTGCCACGCCCGGCGTGGCGCCAAAGTCGTGGATGGTCAGTTTGCCCGCCGGCAGGCTGCTGACGGTCTGCAATCTGTTGAACAGCGCATCCCAGCGGCCACGGCTGTTATCGACGGAGGTGGTGATTTCAATTGCCAGCGTCTGGCCCTGGTCGGCGGTAAATAACACCTCCATATCCCCGGAGCCAACAACGCCTGCCAGCGCTTTGCCGTTCAGGGTACGGCTGGCGGGCAGAGTTAATGTGATTTTTTCCATAACATCCTCTTAATTCGCTAAATAAGGCGTCTCTATGCGGTCAAGGAACAGCGTGGCGGCCAGCAGGTCGGCCGCGCCGCCCGGAGAGGCATTGAGCAAGAGCATCTGTTTGTCTAATAAGGCTAAGATGCGTTGCCCCTCAGTGTGAGCGGTGCCGCCAGCGGCTAATACCGCCCGGGCGCCATTCTGCATGGCATCCAGCCCCTCCATACCGGCGCGGGAGAGCACACAGGTATCGGTTAACGAGGTCATGATCGCCATTAACGCATCGAGCCGGGCATGGGCTTCGGTACCGCCGTTAAGCCGGCTCAGGCGAAGCTGCGGCAGCGCCCGCTGCATAATGTGCGGAAACGCCTGCTGCGCCTCTTCGCGCGCGCCTGGCACCCGATAACGGTGAGTGGCGCGCAGCCCTTTACTGAATACTTTCGGCGCGACGTCATCCGGCAGTTTCGCCAGCTGCGCGGCGGTATCGGCTACCGTCCGGGCTTGCGCACTGCCACCGAGCATCGCCACGGCGCTGACTAACAAGCCCAGGGCCCAGATAGCGCCCCGGTGGGTATTCACCCCGCCGGTGGCGGCCATCATCCGCTGCTCTCCTTCGCGGCCCAGCCGACCTACGGTCTGCCGTAGCGCGATATCGGCCGGACGCTGCCAGCTTTGCAGCGCCAGCGCCTGAAACGTGGGGGTCAGGCTGTGCGCCGAACGCTCCATCAGCGCGAGCGAGAGATCGTGATGCGCGCCATTCCCCCGACTGTCCACCAGACCGGGTTTCGGGCTTAGTCGCGCTTCGTCAATCAGACACTGCGTGGCGGTTCGCGCCAGCCATTCGGCACCGCCTTCAACCTGGATCCGGGGGAGTAGTTTCATTACCAGCTCCGGAATTTCGCAGGTGGGTTGTACAGACCGCCCGACCATTCCACCAGGTCAGACACGCTGCCAGCCGCCAGCAGAGACCGGGTCGCGTCGGTGCGGCGAATCCCCATGTCTTCCGGGTAGACCACTTTGCCACTCTGGCGCAGCTCGGCGACGCGTTTAGCGTCCACACCCAGACCGATATCGGTGATCCCTGCTACCGCAGCGACCATAGCCCGACGTTCCTCGAGATCTTTGGCGCGGTAGAGGTAAGCAATCCCCTCTTCCGTCAGGACGTGAGTGACGTCATCGCCATAAATCATGACCGGGGCCAGCGGCATACCGGAGGCTTTCGCCACCTCGACGGCGTCGAGTTTTTCCACGAAGGTCGGTTTCACGCCCGCCTGGAAGGTTTCGACCATCTGCACCACCAGCTTTTTACCGCGCTGCATCGGATCGGGTTCAGTGATCATGTTCAGCCAGGCCGGGGTAGCATGACGACGACCGTGCGGGTCGTGGCCCATGTTTGGCGCGCCGCCGAAGCCGGAAAGACGGCCGCGGGTCACGGTTGAGGAGTTGGCGTAGCCATCCACCTGCAGCGTAGAGCCGATAAACATATCCACCGCGTACTGACCTGCCAGCTGGCAGAAGGCGCGGTTAGAGCGCATGGAGCCGTCGGCGCCGGTAAAGAACACGTCCGGACGGGCACGAATGTACTCTTCCATCCCCAGCTCACCGCCGAAGCAGTGCACGCTCTCCACCCAGCCGCTTTCAATTGCCGGGATCAGCGTCGGATGCGGGTTCAGCGTCCAGTGTTTACAGATTTTGCCTTTCAGGCCGAGCTGTTCACCGTAGGTTGGCAGCAGAAGCTCAATGGCGGCGGTGTTGAAGCCGATACCGTGGTTCAGGGACTGAACCTGGTGTTCTGCATAGATGCCTTTGATGGCCATCATCGCCATCAGGATGTGTTCCTGTTTGATCAGGCGTGGGTCACGGGTGAACAGCGGTTCGATGAAGAAAGGCTTATCAGCTACCACCACGAAATCAATCCAGGAGCCGGGGATATCCACGCGCGGCAGATCGCACTCGTCGTCCACCAGCTCGTTCACCTGAGCGATAACGATACCGTCGTGGAAGGCGGCGGCTTCGACCAGCGCCGGGGTATCCTCGGTGCTGGCACCGGTATAGAGGTTACCTTTACGGTCCGCTTTAAAACCGGCAATCAGCGCCACGTTTGGCGACAGATCGACATACAGGCGGGAATAGAGTTCGATGTAGGTGTGGATAGCACCAATTTCCAGCTGCCCGTCTTCCAGCAGCTGCGAAATGCGCAGGCTCTGGGTACCCGAGAACGAGAAGTCGAGTTTGCGGGCGATGCCCTTCTCAAAAATATCCAGGTGCTCGCTGCGACCGACGCTCGGCATAATCATATGCAGATCGTGAACAATTTGCGGGTTCACTTCGGCCAGAGAACGGGAGAGAAAGTCTGCCTGTTTCTGGTTATTCCCTTCCAGTACGACTTTGTCGCCTGGGGCGATCAGTTTTTCCAGCATGGCGACAAGGTCGCCTGTTGGCAGTACTTTGCCCTGCACCGGGACGGAAGCCAGGCGGCGCGCTTTTTCAGTGCGACGCGTGTTCCAGTTCCGGGCTGGCATTTGCCCTGATAACATTGTTAACCTCCTGATTCAGCTCATCTTTAGATTTGCTTAACGTTGAGTTAAGTGTGCCCCCTGGGGATAAAGTCATCAATTAAGCGTAGAGAGGAATCATTAGCATGAGAGTAATAATCAAGGTAAATATTTGTGATCGAGATCAGTTCATGTTTCGGAAAACCAGGCTAAACGGGGTACAATTCGGAAGGTATCGTAAATAACAGACAATAATTAGCATCACCTTTATGACCCAAATCATTCCCTCAGACTTCAACATTACAGCCGACGAGAGTGCAGAATTTGTGCCCATGCGGGGCATGTCGAATCGACACCTGCAGACCATGCTGCCGCGTCTTATCCGCCGTAAAGTGCTTTTTACCCCCGTCTGGCAGCGCCTTGACCTGCCGGATGATGATTTCGTTGATTTAGCCTGGAGTGAAGATCCGCAGCAGGCCCGGCACAAACCCCGGCTGGTGGTCTTTCATGGTCTGGAGGGCAGCCTGCACAGCCCCTATGCGCACGGCCTGATTCAGGCGGCGAAAGCGCGCGGCTGGCTGGGCGTGGTGATGCACTTCAGAGGGTGCAGCGGCGAACCCAATCGCCAGAAACGCATCTATCACTCCGGTGAAACTGAAGATGGCACCTGGTTCCTGCGCTGGCTGGCAGAGACTCACGGCCCGGCCCCTACGGCGGCAGTGGGCTATTCGCTGGGCGGAAACATGCTCGCCTGCCTGCTGGCAAAAGAGGGCGACACTGTTCCGCTGGATGCCGCCGCCATCGTCTCTGCCCCGTTCATGCTGGAGCACTGCAGCTATCATATGGATAAGGGCTTCTCGCGAATTTATCAGCGTTATCTGCTTAACTTGCTCAAAGCCAATGCGGCACGCAAACTTAAAGCTTACCCGAATACGCTGCCGGTCAGTCTGCGACAGCTGAAGAAAGTGCGCCGCCTGCGCGAATTTGACGATCTGATCACCGCCAAAATTCACGGTTTTGCCGATGCGATTGACTACTATCGCCAGTGCAGCGCCATGCCGGTGCTGAGCAACATCACCAAACCGGTACTGATTATTCATGCTAAAGACGATCCCTTTATGGATCATCACTCGATACCCGCGCAGGAATTTTTGCCCGCTAACGTGCAGTATCAGCTGACCGAACACGGCGGACACGTGGGCTTTGTCGGCGGCACGCTGCGCCGCCCGCAGATGTGGCTGGAAACACGCATCCCGGACTGGCTGACCACATACCTGGAACCGATAAGATGATTATTCCCTGGCAAGATCTGGCTCCCGAAACGCTGGATAATCTGATTGAAAGCTTTGTGTTACGTGAAGGCACCGATTATGGTGAACAGGAGCTTTCGCTTGAGCAGAAGGTCGCCGACGTCAGGCGCCAGCTGCAAAGCGGTGAGGTGCTGGTGGTATGGTCTGAATTGCACGAAACCGTCAACATCATGCCCCGCAATCAATTTCGCGGTTAACCGCGACCTCTTTCCATTCAGGGAGTTGCTATGTCCGCCAGACATCCGGTTATTGCCGTTACAGGGTCGAGTGGTGCGGGTACCACTACCACCAGCCTCGCCTTTCGTAAGATCTTCTCGCAGCTGCATCTGCGTGCTGCGGAAGTAGAAGGCGACAGCTTTCACCGCTTCACCCGCCCTGAGATGGACATGGCCATCCGCAAGGCCCGCGATCTCGGCAAACACATCAGCTACTTTGGCCCGGATGCCAACGACTTTGGCCTGCTGGAGCAAACCTTCGCCGAATACGGGCGAAGCGGCACCGGCCAGGCGCGCAAATACCTGCACACCTATGACGAAGCGGTCCCCTGGAACCAGGTGCCGGGCACCTTCACCCCCTGGCAGCCGCTGCCGGAACCGACCGACGTGCTGTTTTATGAAGGCCTGCATGGCGGGGTGGTGACGCCGCATCACGACGTGGCGCGCCATGTCGATCTGCTGGTGGGCGTGGTACCGATCGTCAACCTGGAATGGATCCAGAAGCTGACGCGGGATACCAGCGAACGCGGCCACTCCCGCGAGGCGGTGATGGACTCGGTGGTGCGCTCGATGGAGGATTATATTAACTTCCTGACGCCGCAGTTTTCCCGCACCCATATTAACTTCCAGCGCGTCCCGACCGTGGACACCTCTAACCCCTTTGCCGCGAAAGGCATCCCGTCCCTGGACGAGAGCTTCGTGGTGATCCACTTCCGCAATCTGGACAATATCGATTACCCCTGGCTGCTGGCGATGCTGCAGGGTTCGTTTATTTCGCACATCAATACGCTGGTGGTGCCGGGCGGCAAGATGGGTCTGGCGATGGAGTTGATCATGATGCCGCTGGTGCAGCGGTTGATGGAAGGCAAGAGGATCGACTGACGCTTTGTTGCCCGGTAAGCGCAGCGCCACCGGGCAAGGCGCTTACGCCTCGATCACTTCATACGAATGCGTAATGTTGACCGCTTTCTCCAGCATCAGCGCCACGGAGCAGTACTTCTCCGCAGAGAGATCCACTGCGCGGGATACCGCCGCGTCTTTCAGCGCTTTGCCGGTAACCACGAAGTGCAGGTTGATATGGGTGAACAGGCGCGGTGCCTCTTCACGACGCTCTGAGGTCAGCTTCACTTCACAGTCGGTCACATCGTGACGCCCTTTTTGCAGGATCGACACTACGTCGATGGCGCTGCATCCCCCCGCCGCCATCAGGACCACTTCCATCGGGCTTGGCGCTTTGTCACCGGAGTTGCCATCCATCAAAATCTGGTGCCCGGAAGCGGACTCACCGAGGAACGTTAACCCTTCTACCCATTTCACACGTGCTTGCATTTGTATTAACTCCAGAAGTGCATTTTTGCTGACAGATTACGCGTCGGTAACAATTCTGACAACGGAAGTCGACCTGCATCAAGCTGAAGCGAGACACCAGGAGACACGCGGCAAAAGCTATGCTAAAACAGTCGGGATGCTACAGTAATACATTGACGTTGCACATGTATGCAGAGGACATCATACATTTCAGGCTGCTAATTATTATGACAGCCAGATCCCCAGGCAGGGGAAAGAATTCGATTGCAACCCCAGAGTACAGGTACACAGCCAGACTCTGGAGACAGCTTATAACAGAGGATAACAGCGCATGGTGCTTGGCAAACCGCAAACAGACCCGACTCTCGAATGGTTCTTGTCTCATTGCCATATTCATAAGTACCCATCGAAGAGCACGCTGATTCACCAGGGTGAAAAAGCGGAAACGTTGTATTACATCGTCAAAGGCTCAGTGGCAGTGCTGATCAAAGATGAAGAAGGCAAAGAGATGATCCTCTCTTACCTGAATCAGGGAGATTTCATCGGCGAGCTGGGCCTGTTTGAAGAAGGTCAGGAGCGTAGCGCCTGGGTTCGTGCGAAGACCGCGTGTGAAGTGGCTGAGATCTCCTATAAGAAGTTCCGCCAGCTGATCCAGGTTAACCCGGATATCCTGATGCGCCTCTCCTCGCAGATGGCTCGCCGTCTGCAGGTCACGTCTGAGAAAGTGGGTAACCTCGCCTTCCTCGACGTAACGGGCCGTATCGCTCAGACCCTGCTGAACCTGGCGAAACAGCCAGACGCCATGACCCACCCGGACGGTATGCAAATTAAAATTACCCGTCAGGAAATTGGTCAGATCGTCGGATGTTCGCGTGAGACAGTCGGTCGTATTCTGAAAATGCTGGAAGATCAAAACCTGATTTCCGCCCACGGTAAAACCATCGTGGTTTACGGAACACGTTAATTCCGCTCAAACGGCGTGGCATCGCAGGATGCCACGCCGTTTTTGTCTCTATCACTCATGTGGCGCAGGCTCATTTATCACCCGGAAGTTAACTACGCACTGCGGCAAACCCTGGTGTTGTGTCTCCCCGTGGCTGTGGGTTTGATCTTCGGTCATCTGCAACAGGGTCTCCTCTTTTCCCTGGTTCCAGCCTGCTGCAACATCGCTGGCCTCGACACACCGCATAAACGCTTTTTTAAACGTCTGACTATTGGCGGCTGCCTGTTTGCCGGATGTAGCCTGGCCGTGCAGCTGTTACTGGCGCGGGATATTCCGCTGCCGCTCATTCTGACCGTGCTGGCGATGACGCTAGGGGTCACGGCTGAGATCAGCGCCCTGCATGCGCGACTGCTGCCCGCCTCGCTGATTGCGGCCATCTTTACCCTGAGTCTTGCCGGCAACATGCCGGTCTGGGAACCGCTGCTCCTCTATACGCTGGGCACCCTCTGGTACGGGCTGTTTAACTGGTTCTGGTTCTGGATGTGGCGCGAACAGCCCCTGCGCGAGTCGCTGAGCATGCTCTATCAACAGCTGGCGGATTACTGCGAAGCAAAATATACCCTGCTGACCCAGCACACCGACCCTGAGAAATCGTTGCCGCCGCTGCTGGCCCGCCAGCAGAAGGTCGTGGATCTGATCAGCCTCTGCTACCAGCAGCTGCATATGCTGGCGGCCAACAGAAACCACGAATACAAACGTCTGCTGCGCACCTTCCAGGTGGGGCTGGATCTGCAGGAGCATATCTCCGTCAGTCTGCACCACCCGAAGGAGGTGCAAAAGCTGGTGGAGCGCAGTCACGCCGAAGCGGTGATCCGCTGGAACGCACAGACCGTGGCGGCCCGCCTGCGGGTGCTGGCAGACGACATCCTCTATCATCGCTACCCCACCCGTTTCACCATGGACAAACAGCTCGGCGCGCTGGAGAAAATCGCCCGTCAGCACCCGGATAACCCGGTGGGACAGTTCTGCGCCTGGCACTTCAGCCGTATTGCCCGGGTGCTGCGCACCCAGCGTCCGCTCTACCCGCGCGACCTGATGGCCGACAAGCAGAAACGCCTGCCGCTGATCCCCGCCCTGAAAAGCTATCTGTCGCTGAAGTCTGCCGCCCTGCGTAATGCGGCGCGCATCAGCGTGATGCTGAGTATCGCCAGCCTGATGGGCATGGCGCTGCACCTGCCGAAACCCTACTGGATTTTAATGACCGTCCTGCTGGTAACGCAAAACGGCTACAGCGCGACGCGGGTGCGTATTCTCCACCGGGCGGCCGGCACCATGGTGGGGCTAATCATCGCCGGTGCCACCCTGCACTTCCACGTTCCGGAAGGCTATACCCTCGCCGGGATGCTGGTGATCACTCTGGTAAGTTACCTGTTTATTCGCAAGAACTACGGCTGGGCGACGGTGGGCTTTACGGTCACGGCGGTGTATACCCTGCAGCTGCTGACCCTGAACGGGGACCAGTTTATTGTCGCCCGGCTAGTGGATACCCTGATTGGCTGCCTGATAGCCTTCGGCGGCATGGTCTGGCTGTGGCCGCAGTGGCAGAGCGGACTGCTGCGGCAGAATGCCCACGACGCGCTGGAGGCCGATCAGGAAGCCATCCGCCTGATCCTCAGCGACGATCCGCAGCCAACGCCGCTGGCCTGGCAGCGCATGAAGGTCAACCAGGCGCACAACGCCCTGTTCAACTCCCTCAACCAGGCGATGCAGGAGCCGGGCTTTAATTCGGCCTATCTGGCGGACATGAAACTGTGGGTAACGCACAGCCAGTTTATTGTCGAGCATATCAACGCGATGACGACCCTGGCGCGGGAGCATACGATGCTGACGCCAGACCTGGCGCAGCGTTATCTGCAGTCGTGTGAGATTGCGCTTCAGCGCTGTCAGCAGCGTCTGGAGTATGATTCGCCGGGCGAAAGCGGCGATGAGAATATCCTGGAAGCCCCCGAAACCCTGACCTATGGGCCTATGAGCACCCTGGAGCAGCATCTGCAGCGCATCCTGGGGCATCTGAATACCATGCACACCATTTCGTCAGTGGCATGGCGACAGCGCCCGCATCATGGGATCTGGTTGATCCGGCGCTTGAAACGGACGCCATATTAAACGCCGGGTGGCGCTGCGCTTACCCGGCATCTCACTTACGGCTGAACCACGCGCTTCACCGCGGCGGCAAAACGGGTCATCCCTTCGTCGATATCCTCGCTCTCCACCAGCAGCGACGGCGCAAAGCGCATCACGTCCGGCCCGGCATTGAGCACCATCGCCCCTTCGCTGGCGGCGGCGTAGAGGAAATCGCGCGCCCGGCCTTTGTATTGCGGCTTCAGCTCGGCGCCAATCAGCAACCCCATGCCGCGAATATCACTGAAGACATCGTACTCGGCATCGATCTGCTGAAGGTGTTTCACAAACTGCTCGCGCTTCGTGTTGACGCCGCTCAGCACTTCCGGGGTGTTGATGATATCGAACGCTGCCCCAGCCACGGCACACGCCAGCGGGTTACCGCCGTAGGTGGAGCCGTGAGAGCCCACGTGGAACGCCGAAGCGATATCCTGAGTGGTCAGCACCGCGCTGACCGGGAAACCGCCGCCGAGCGCCTTGGCGCTGGTCAGGATATCCGGGGTCACGCCGTAGTGCATGTAGGCAAACAGATCCCCGGTACGGCCCATGCCGCTCTGCACTTCATCAAATACCAGCAGGGCCTGGTGCTGATCGCACAACTCGCGGAGCCCCTGCAGGAACTCGGGGGTTGCCGCCATCACGCCGCCTTCACCCTGGATCGGTTCAACCACCACCGCGCAGGTGTGATCGTCCATCACCGCTTTTACCGCATGCAGATCGTTAAACGGGACGTGGATGATATCGGCCGGTTTCGGGCCAAAGCCGTCGGAATATTTTGGCTGACCGCCCACGGTCACGGTAAACAGCGAACGACCGTGGAAGGCGTTGTGGAAGGCGATGATTTTGGTTTTGAACGGGCTGTGGCGGGTGGAAGCGTAGTAGCGCGCCAGCTTAAAGGCCGTTTCGTTGGCTTCGGTGCCGGAGTTCATAAACAGCACGCGCTCGGCAAAGGTAGCGTCGATAATTTTACGCCCCAGACGCAGCGCCGGTTCGTTGGTAAAGACGTTGCTGGTGTGCCACAGGGTTTCGCCCTGGGTTTTGAGCGCCTCGACCAGCGCCGGGTGACAGTGGCCTAACGCCGTCACCGCAATGCCGCCCGCAAAATCAATGTACTCTTTGCCCTGCTGATCCCAGACGCGGCTGCCTTTCCCCTTCACCGGGATAAACTCGGCCGGTGCATAAATTGGCAGGATAACTTCATCGAATGTTGCGCGCGTAATTGCAGATTGTTCAGTTGCCATGTAACCCCACCCTTTTTTTAAGCAAAAAGCAGAAGTGAAAATATAATCACGAAATATGCTTAAAAAATCACTTTATGGCAACTAAAAATCAACGATTGAGGAAATTAGCCAGCAGCTGGTGGCCCTGTTCGCTGAGAATGCTTTCCGGGTGGAACTGCACTCCTTCCAGATCCCATTCGCGATGGCGGATACCCATGATCTCCTGAGTCTCGCTCCAGGCGGTGACCTCAAAGCAGTCGGGTAAGGTGGGCGGGTCAATGACCAGCGAATGATAGCGGGTCACGGTGAGAGGATTATTCAGGCCAGAGAAGACCCCCGTGCCGTTGTGAGTCACCGGGGCGGTTTTGCCGTGCATCACTTTGGCGGCACGAACGATCGTCGCGCCAAAGACCTGACCGATGGCCTGATGGCCGAGGCAGACGCCGAGGATCGGCAATTCACCGGCATAGTGTTGGATCACCGCCAGCGAGATCCCGGACTCATCCGGTGTGCAGGGGCCGGGAGAGATAACGATTTTCTGGGGATTCAGCGCCGCGACATCCTCCAGAGAGAGCACGTCGTTGCGCCGGACCATCACCTCCGCCCCCAGCTCGCAAAAATACTGGTACAGGTTCCAGGTGAAGGAATCGTAGTTATCAATCAGCAGAATCATGGCGGCTCCTGAAAAAATGGCCGCCCTATTCTACTCAGTTTCCCGGGCTTCGCTTACCACTTTGCTGAAGATTGTCTTTAACGCACTCAGATCGCCCATCGCACCGCTCTGGTTGGCCTGCGCCCATGCGTCAGGGTCGATATCGCGCCAGTCGAGCTGATAGCCCGCGTGGATCGCCAGCTGCTCAAAGAAGATGCGCTGGGCGATACCGTTGCCGATGCGGAACGGGTGCAGAACGTTGATTTCGCAGTAGTAATGGCTGAGGCGTTCAATAAAGGCGTCTCTCTCCAGGCCAACGAGATAGCCCTCCTCCTCCAGATCCTGCATCAGGGCATTGCCCTCTTTTTCGATATAGGCGAAGTGGCAGAATCGGGTGTCGCCCTGATAGATATCTATTTCACGAATATCGCCTGCCCAGTCAAAAATATCCTGGTAGAGGTGCTGGTGAATGGCGCACAGATGCGGCAGGCCCCGCAGCAGCGGCCCGAGAGGCAGGGTGGCTGCGCGTAACGCGGTCAACTCATAGGCGGCCTGCGCAAGGCGTTCCGCCTGACGAATACTCAGCCGGTTACGCATCACGTTCAGACCGGGATAGAGATAAGGATCGCGATCGTTGCCGTATTTATCGCTCATGCTGCCTCCCTAACTCCTCAAGACGATGCTGCGCCTCATCTGCGCTGAGGGTGACTAATGGACTGTCGACCCCTTCAAGGCGGCGGCTGGCCTGAAAATTCGTGTTTCGCTGTTGTTCCCAGAGACGGGATTTTTGCTTATCAGTGAGTTTTTTCACCTGTTACCTCCCTGCTTGTGCCCGTGTTGCCACAAGTATAAGCAGCAAACTGCGGTTTCGCAGGGAGGTAAAGGTAAGGCGGGCAAAACCTGCCCGCGCTATGAGGGATTAAGGCAGGACTTTCGCAGAGAGGATAACTACCGGTTTTGTCGGTACATTCTGGTACGGACCGACATCGTGAGTCTGCACCTGAGAAATTTTATCGGCCACATCCATGCCTTTCACAACTTTACCAAATACCGCATAGCCAAAATCACGCTGGCCGTGGTCGAGGAAGGCGTTATCCGCCACGTTGAGGAAGAACTGGCTGGTGGCGCTGTCTTTATCGGCAGTACGCGCCATGGAGATGGTGCCGCGGCTGTTGCGCAGGCCGTTATCCGCTTCGTTCTTGATTGGCGGATTAGGCTGTTTCTGCTGCATCTGCTCGTTGAAGCCGCCGCCCTGCAGCATAAAGCCCGGGATCACGCGGTGGAAGGTGGTGCCGTTATAAAAACCGCTGTTCACATAATCGAGGAAGTTTTTCACAGAAACGGGGGCTTTCTGACTGTTCAATTCCAGCTCAATGTTACCGGCAGAGGTGGTCAACAGAACGTGCGGGTCTCCTTTTGCTGCCAGCGCAGCAGGAGAGAGGGCTGAGAGAGCGAGTACAGCCGCGACAGCCGCCAGAGTTGATTTGAGCATGAGAATTCCTTAACAAAGCGCAGTAAAGAAAGCGAATGGCTTGATTCTAAAGAGCAGTATGGATCCAGGCCAGCCATTTACCTAATTTTACGCATTTGAAACAGTTGTAACCGCCGGGCAAACTGACGCCACCAATGTTAACGTGATATAAATCACATCAAAACATGCAATTTTTGTTTAATTAACCATAAAAGATTTAAATAGATCACATTCACGCTTAAAATCTGGCCGCCCGCAGCGCCGTCAATGCGCTTTACATTTCTATTCACAGGCCAGTCATGACTAACAGCAATCGTATTAAGCTCACATGGATCAGCTTCTTCTCCTACGCCCTTACCGGTGCGTTGGTGATTGTCACCGGGATGGTGATGGGAAATATCGCAGACTATTTCAACCTGCCCGTTTCCAGCATGAGTAACACCTTCACCTTCCTTAACGCCGGGATCCTGATCTCCATCTTCCTGAACGCCTGGCTGATGGAAATCGTCCCTCTGAAAACCCAGCTGCGTTTCGGCTTTGTGCTGATGGTCGCCGCCGTCGCGGGCCTGATGCTCAGCCACAGCATCGCCCTGTTTTCTGCCGCCATGTTTGTGCTCGGGCTGGTCAGCGGGATCACCATGTCGATCGGCACGTTCCTCATTACGCATATGTATGAAGGCCGCCAGCGCGGCGCGCGTCTGCTGTTTACCGACTCCTTCTTCAGCATGGCAGGGATGATCTTCCCGATGGTGGCTGCGGCTCTGCTGGCTCGCAGCATTGAGTGGTACTGGGTTTATGCCTGCATCGGCCTGGTCTACGTGGCGATTTTCGTCCTGACCTTCGGCTGTGATTTCCCGGTACTCGGCAAAAAAGCCCAGACCACCAGCGAACCGGTGGCGAAAGAGAAATGGGGTACCGGGGTGCTGTTCCTCTCCGTTGCCGCCCTGTGCTACATCCTCGGCCAGCTGGGCTTCATCTCCTGGGTACCAGAGTATGCCAAAGGGCTGGGCATGAGCCTGAACGATGCCGGTCAGCTGGTCAGTGATTTCTGGATGTCGTACATGTTCGGCATGTGGGCGTTCAGCTTTATCCTGCGCTTCTTCGATCTGCAGCGGATCCTCACCGTACTGGCAGGTGCCGCCACCGTCCTGATGTATCTGTTCATCAACGGTTCGCCGGAGCAGATGCCGTGGTTTATCCTGACGCTCGGCTTCTTCTCCAGCGCCATTTATACCTCGATCATTACTCTGGGCTCCCTGCAGACCAAAGTGGCCTCGCCGAAACTGGTTAACTTCGTGCTCACCTGCGGCACCATCGGCACTATGCTGACCTTCGTGGTCACCGGCCCGATTGTAGCCCACAGCGGCCCGCTGGCGGCGTTACACACCGCTAACGGTCTCTACGCCGTGGTGTTCGTGATGTGCCTGGTGCTGGGCTTCGTAACCCGCCACCGCCAGCATAACCTGGCAGCAGTGTCTCATTGATCCCTCACGCCCCTTTGCTTCCTGCAGAGGGGCTGTTTCTGGTAAAGCTCACCTCTTCTCCCCCGTTATCCATCTGGATCCAGGTCTGCGCCAGCTGCGTGGTGGCGATCACCCTCCCCTGACGTATCGACCAGCGTACCGGCACCTGGCACCGCACCGCGTCAAAGCCCGTCTCCGCAGGCAGGATCACCAGGTTAGCCGGGTTGCCCGGTTCGATACCGTAATCGGCCAGACCAAAGGTGCGCGCGCTGTTATGGGTGATCAGATCAAGACCGCTGTCGATCTGCTGATAGCCCATCATCTGGCAGACGTGCAGCCCCATATGCAGGACCTGCAGCATATTGCCGGTGCCCAGCGGATACCAGGGGTCAAACACGTCGTCATGGCCGAAGCAGACGTTAATCCCCGCCTCCAGCAGCTCCTTCACGCGGGTGATGCCCCGGCGTTTTGGGTAGTCGTCAAACCGCCCCTGCAGATGAATATTCACCAGCGGATTGGCGACAAAGTTAATCCCGGAGAGCTTCAGCAGGCGGAACAGCCGGGAGGTATAGGCCCCGTTATAAGAGTGCATCGCAGTGGTATGGCTGGCGGTGACGCGCGGGCCGATCCGAGCCTCATACGCCAGCGTCGCCACCGTTTCGATAAACCGCGACTGCTCGTCGTCGATTTCATCGCAGTGAATATCCAGCGGCCGGTCGTACTTCTTCGCCAGTTCAAAGGCGATATGCAGGGACTGCACGCCGTACTCGCGGGTGAACTCAAAGTGCGGGATGGCACCCACCACGTCAGCCCCCAGCCGTAACGCCTCCTCCAGCAGGGCGGCGCCGTTGGGATAAGAGAGGATCCCCTCCTGCGGGAAGGCGACGATTTGCAGCTCCACCCACGGGGCGACCTCCTGCTTCACCTCCAGCATCGCCTTCAGGGCGGTAAGCGTGGGGTCGGAGACATCCACATGGGTACGCACAAACTGGATGCCGTTGGCGATCTGCCACTTCAGGGTCTTCCACGCCCGGGCTTTGACATCCTCATGGCTGAGCAGTGCCTTGCGCTCTGCCCAGCGTTCGATGCCTTCAAACAGCGTGCCGGACTGGTTCCAGTTCGGCTCCCCGGCGGTCTGGGTGGTATCGAGATGAATATGCGGTTCGATAAACGGCGGAAGGGCCAGCCCACCGCGCGCGTTTAAGACTTCATGGCTCTCGTTCTGCCCTTCGCCCGTCGGGGTGATTTCGCCAAAACGACCGTTCTCAATAGCCAGTTGCCATAACCCGTCCCGACCCGGTAACCGGACGTTCTGGATAAGCCAAAGCGGTGCTGTAGACATCGTATTCTCCCGAAAAAGAGGGCTAAAATTTAGGAGTAGCGGATCAATAAGATTAGCCCCCTAATTTGTACACAAAATCGGCTATCACGAAAAGCCTGCGATTTCCGTTACTTAGAAAAAACCTGACAAATCAGCAATCTACTCACTAAGGAGTAGTCTAAGACGTATTTGATTTGCATCAATAAGTGCCGTTGCTGAATCGTTAAGGTAGGCAGTAATAGAAAAGAAATCGAGGCAAAAATGAGCAAAGTCAGACTCGCGATTATCGGTAACGGCATGGTCGGTCACCGCTTTATTGAGGATCTTCTTGATAAAGCCGATGCCGCCCAGTTCGACATTACCGTGTTCTGTGAAGAACCCCGTAAAGCGTACGACCGCGTACACCTCTCCTCCTACTTCTCTCACCACACCGCCGAAGAGCTCTCTCTGGTGCGTGAAGGTTTTTACGAGAAACATGGCGTGAAGGTGCTGGTGGGCGAACGCGCTATCACCATCAACCGTCAGGAAAAAGTGATTCATTCCAGTGCGGGACGCACGGTTTTTTACGACAAACTGATCATGGCGACTGGCTCTTACCCGTGGATCCCACCGATCAAAGGGTCAGAAACTCAGGATTGCTTCGTCTATCGTACCATTGAAGATCTCAACGCCATCGAATCCTGCGCCCGTCGAAGCCGTCGCGGCGCGGTGGTCGGCGGCGGCCTGCTCGGCCTCGAAGCCGCTGGCGCGCTGAAAAACTTAGGCGTTGAAACCCACGTCATCGAATTTGCCCCGATGCTGATGGCAGAGCAGCTCGACCACATGGGTGGCGATCAGCTCAAACGCAAAATTGAGAGCATGGGTGTGAAAGTTCACACCAGCAAAAACACCAAAGAGATTGTTCAGGAAGGCACCGAGGCGCGTAAAACCATGCGCTTTGCCGACGGCAGCGAGCTGGAAGTGGACTTCATCGTCTTCTCCACCGGTATTCGCCCGCGCGACAAGCTGGCCACCCAGTGCGGCCTGGCCGTTGCCCAGCGCGGCGGTATCATGATCAACGATACCTGCCAGACCTCCGATCCGGATATCTATGCCATCGGCGAGTGCGCCAGCTGGAACAATCACGTCTACGGTCTGGTTGCCCCTGGCTACAAAATGGCGCAGGTTACCGCTGACCATATCCTCGGTAATGACAACGCCTTCGCTGGCGCAGACATGAGCGCCAAGCTGAAACTGTTGGGCGTAGACGTGGGCGGTATTGGTGATGCACATGGCCGTACACCAAACTCCCGCAGCTACGTCTACCTCGACGAAAGCAAAGAGGTTTATAAGCGTCTCATCGTCAGCCCGGACAACAAAACCCTGCTCGGGGCGGTGCTGGTGGGTGATACCACCGACTTCGGCAACCTGCTGCAACTGGTGCTGAACGCCATCGAACTGCCGGAGAACCCGGACGCACTGATCCTGCCAGCCCATGCGGCCAGCGGTAAGCCGTCGATTGGTGTCGATAAACTGCCGGACAGCGCGCAGATTTGCTCCTGCTTCGATGTCACCAAAGGTATGCTGATCTCCGCTATCAACAAGGGCTGCCATACCGTGGCGGCGCTGAAAGCCGAAACCAAAGCCGGGACCGGCTGCGGCGGCTGTATCCCGCTGGTCACCCAGGTGCTCAACGCCGAACTGGCGAAACAGGGTATCGAAGTGAACAACAACCTGTGCGAGCACTTTGCTTACTCTCGCCAGGAGCTGTACCACCTGATCCGCGTGGAAGGCATTAAATCCTTCGACGAACTGCTGCAGAAACACGGCCAGGGCTACGGGTGTGAAGTCTGTAAACCGACCGTCGGTTCCCTGCTGGCCTCCTGCTGGAATGAGTACGTGCTCAAGCCGCAGCACACTCCGCTGCAGGACACCAACGACAACTTCCTGGCTAACATCCAGAAAGACGGTACCTACTCGGTGATCCCACGCTCTGCCGGCGGTGAAATCACCCCGGAAGGTCTGGTGGCGGTGGGCCGCATCGCCCGCGAATTTAACCTCTACACCAAAATCACCGGTTCCCAGCGTATCGGCCTGTTCGGTGCGCAGAAAGACGACCTGCCGGAAATCTGGCGTCAGCTGATTGAAGCGGGCTTCGAAACCGGTCATGCCTATGCCAAAGCGCTGCGTATGGCGAAAACCTGCGTGGGCAGCACCTGGTGCCGCTACGGCGTGGGCGACAGCGTCGGCTTCGGCGTCGAGCTGGAAAACCGCTACAAAGGTATCCGTACCCCGCACAAAATGAAGTTCGGCGTCTCCGGCTGTACCCGTGAATGTGCCGAAGCGCAGGGTAAAGACGTGGGCATCATCGCCACGGAGAAAGGCTGGAACCTGTACGTCTGCGGTAACGGCGGGATGAAACCGCGTCATGCGGATCTGCTGGCGGCGGATATCGACCGTGAAACGCTGATCAAGTACCTCGACCGCTTCATGATGTTCTACATCCGTACCGCGGACAAACTGACCCGTACCGCGCCGTGGCTGGATAACCTCGAAGGCGGCATCGACTACCTGAAGTCGGTCATCATCGACGACAAACTCGGCCTGAACGCAACGCTGGAAGAAGAGATGGCGCGCCTGCGTGATGCCGTGATTTGCGAATGGACTGAAACCGTCAACACCCCGGCGGCGCAGGTTCGCTTCAAACACTTTATCAACAGCACCCAGCGCGACCCGAGCGTGCAGGTGGTGCCTGAGCGCGAGCAGCATCGCCCGGCGACACCTTATGAACGCATTCCGGTCATGCTGGTGGAGGAAAACGTATGAGCCAGTGGGTCAACATCTGCAAAATCGACGAGATCCTGCCTGCCACCGGCGTGTGCGCGCTGTTAGGCCATGAGCAGGTCGCTATTTTCCGTCCACGCCACGACGAACAGGTCTTTGCCATCAGCAATATCGACCCGTTCTTCGAGGCCAGCGTGCTCTCCCGCGGGATCATCGCTGAGCATCAGGGCGAGCTGTGGGTTGCCAGCCCGCTGAAAAAGCAGCGTTTCCGCCTGAGCGACGGTCACTGTATGGAAGATGAGAGCCGCTCCGTGAAGCACTATGACGTGCGCGTCAAAGACGGCAAGGTGCAGCTGCGAGGCTAACAAATATGGGAGGTGCAATGCCTCCCATTGTTTTATCAATATTGATTTAATTTATTTATTTTTTCTTTTTAATATTACGGGTAATCAAATGTTTACAGACACTATCAATAAGTGTGCGGCTAATGCTGCGCGTATTGCACGCCTCAGCAAAAACAGTCCTCTCGGCTTCTGGATCAGCTCCGCCATGGCGGGCGCCTATGTCGGCCTCGGGATCATTTTAATTTTCACCCTCGGTAATCTGGTCGATCCGTCCGTGCGTCCGCTGGTGATGGGCGCCACCTTTGGTATCGCCCTGACCCTGGTGATCATCGCCGGTTCTGAACTGTTTACCGGTCACACCATGTTCCTGACCCTGGGCGTCAAAGCGGGCACCATCACGCAGGGCCAGATGTGGGGCATCCTGCCGCAAACCTGGCTGGGTAATCTGGTGGGCTCGGTGTTTGTCGCCCTGCTCTACAGCTGGGGCGGCGGTAGCCTGCTGCCGGTGGATACCAGCCTCGTGCACACCGTCGCGCTGGCAAAAACCTCCGCACCGGCGATGGTGCTGTTCTTCAAGGGTGCGCTCTGTAACTGGCTGGTGTGTCTTGCTATCTGGATGGCAATCCGTACCGAAGGCGCCGCAAAATTTATCGCCATCTGGTGGTGTCTGCTGGCCTTTATCGCTTCCGGCTACGAGCACTCCGTCGCCAACATGACCCTGTTTGCCCTCTCCTGGTTCGGTCACCACAGCGAAGCCTATACGCTGTCAGGTATCGGTCATAACCTGTTGTGGGTAAAGCTTGGCAATACCCTTTCTGGGGTTGTATTTATGGGTTGGGGTTACTGGTATGCTACCCCTAAAGCGGAGCGTCCGACTCCAGCTACCATCGCAACCGTTCAGGCGAAAGCCAACCAGTAAGAAGAGGTAATGTCGTGGATCACCTGCCAATATTCTGTCAATTACGCAATCGCGACTGCCTGCTGGTAGGGGGTGGCGATGTGGCTGAACGTAAAGCCCGCCTGCTGTTAGAGGCAGGTGCCCGACTCACCGTCAATGCCCTCGACTTCGCCCCGCAATTCACCGTGTGGGCGCAGGAGGGGATGCTGACCCTCGTCGAGGGTGAGTTCCAGGAATCACTGCTCGATACCTGCTGGCTGACCATTGCCGCTACCGATAACGACGCGGTTAACCAGCGGGTCAGCGACGCCTGTGAAATACGGCGGATCTTCTGCAACATGGTGGATGCGCCGAAAGAGGCGAGCTTTATCATGCCGTCGATTATCGACCGCTCCCCGCTGATGGTCGCCGTCTCCTCCGGCGGGACCTCTCCCGTGCTGGCGCGCCTGCTGCGTGAAAAGCTGGAAGCGATCCTGCCGCAGCATCTGGGCCAGGTGGCTCACTACGCGGGGCAGCTGCGCTCCCGGGTGAAAAAGCAGTTCGCCACCGTGGGGGAACGCCGCCGCTTCTGGGAAAAATTCTTCGTGAACGATCGGCTGGCGCAGTCGCTGGCGAATCAGGATCGGAAAGCCGTGGAAGAAACCACCGAGCAGCTGATCAATGCCCCGCTCGATCACCGGGGCGAAGTGGTGCTGGTGGGTGCCGGTCCAGGCGATGCCGGCCTGTTGACCCTGAAAGGGCTGCAGCAGATCCAGCAGGCAGATATCGTGGTTTATGACCGTCTGGTCTCCGACGACATCATGAACCTGGTGCGCCGGGATGCGGATCGGGTGTTTGTCGGCAAACGTGCCGGGTATCACTGCGTCCCACAGGAAGAGATTAACCAGATCCTGCTGCGTGAAGCGCAAAAGGGCAAACGCGTGGTGCGCCTGAAAGGCGGGGATCCCTTTATCTTCGGGCGCGGCGGCGAGGAGCTGGAGACCCTGTGCGAGGCGGGCATTCCGTTCTCAGTGGTGCCGGGCATTACCGCCGCATCCGGCTGTTCTGCCTATTCAGGTATCCCGTTGACCCACCGTGATTACGCCCAGAGCGTGCGTCTGGTCACCGGCCACCTGAAAACCGGCAGCGAGCTGGACTGGCATAACCTGGCCGCAGAGAAACAGACCCTGGTGTTCTATATGGGCCTGAACCAGGCGGCGACCATTCAGGCCAAACTGCTGGAACATGGTATGGATTCAGAGATGCCGGTTGCGCTGGTGGAGAACGGCACCTCGATTAAACAGCGTGTGGTCAGCGGCGTGTTAACCCAGTTGGGCGAGCTGGCCCAGCAGGTCGAAAGCCCGGCACTGATCGTGGTGGGCCGCGTGGTGGCGCTGCGTGACCGGCTCAACTGGTTTTCAAATCACTAAGCCCGACTGAACATAATCCCCGCAAAATGAGTAGTCCTGTTATGGACTACTCCTCTCTTACCGCTGTCGATAACATACCTTCCGCGAAAGCACATTTTCTATATATTCCCTCATGTTACAGACAAGGAAGCGTTATGTTCAAACTGGCAAAGATTGCCCTGGTTGCAGGCATCTTAACTACCCTGACGGCGTGCACCGGCCACGTGCAGAACACCAAAAATAACTGCAGCTACGACTACCTGCTGCACCCGGCGATCTCGATTTCCAAGATCATCGGTGGCTGCGGCCCGGCGGCAAATCAGTAAGCCTTTTTCAGGCATAAAAAAACCGGGGATCCCCCGGTTTTTTTATTTCGCCGGGTAAGCGTAAGCGCCACCCGGCAAACACACTCAAGGCTTAGCCACAAACCCAATCGCTTCGTACACCGCTTTCAGCGTTTCGGAAGCACGTGCGCTGGCTTTCTCGGCGCCGTCTTTCATCACTTTCTGCAGGAAGGCTTCGTCATTGCGGAACTGATTGTAGCGCGCCTGCAGCTCGGTCAGCATGCCGGAGACCGCATCCGCCACTTCACCTTTTAGATGGCCGTACATTTTGCCTTCGAAGTGCTGCTCCAGCTCCGGAATGCTCTGGCCGGTCACGCCCGAAAGAATATCCAGCAGGTTAGAGACGCCCGCTTTGTTCTGCACGTCGTAACGCACGACAGGCGGCTCGTCAGAGTCGGTAACCGCACGCTTGAGCTTCTTCACCACCGCTTTCGGATCTTCCAGCAGGCCGATCACGTTGTTGCGGTTATCGTCCGACTTGGACATCTTTTTGGTCGGCTCCAGCAGGGACATCACGCGGGCACCGGACTTCGGAATGAACGGCTCTGGCACCTTGAAGACATCGCCGTAAATCGCGTTGAAACGCTGGGCAATATCGCGGCTCAGCTCCAGGTGCTGCTTCTGGTCTTCACCCACCGGGACCTGGTTGGTCTGATACAGCAGGATGTCTGCTGCCATCAGCACCGGATAGTCAAACAGACCGGCGTTGATGTTTTCAGAGTAGCGAGCGGATTTATCCTTGAACTGAGTCATACGGCTCAGTTCACCGAAATAGGTGTAGCAGTTCAGGGCCCAGCCCAGCTGTGCGTGCTCGGGAACGTGGGACTGAACGAAAATGGTGCTTTTCTCAGGATCGATACCGCAGGCCAGATAGAGCGCAAGGGTGTCGAGCGTCGCTTTACGCAGTTTTACCGGGTCCTGACGGGCGGTGATCGCATGCAAATCCACGATGCAGTAGATGCAGTGATAGTCATCCTGCATGCCCACCCACTGACGCAGCGCACCCATATAGTTGCCAATGGTCAGTTCACCTGAGGGCTGTGCGCCACTAAATACGATGGGCTTAGTCATTTTTCAATTCCTGATTTTCACTGTGCGAAAGCCCGAGGACGGGCAGTAAATCTTTGAAGTGGTCGAAGACGAAATCCGGCTCACTCAGCGTAATGGATTCACCGTAGTTATAGCCATAGGTCAGGCCAACGGACGGGCAACCTGCAGCCCTGGCCGCCAGAATATCATTGCGCGAATCCCCGACAAAGAGCAGCGCGTCCGGCGTTAAGGATAATTTTCCTGCCACCAGCAACAGCGGTTCGGGATGCGGCTTCTTATTCTGTACGTCATCGCCGCCGACAATTACCGAGAAGTACTTGGCGATATCCAGCGCTTCCAGCAAGGGTGCGACAAAGGCCGTCGGTTTGTTGGTCACCAGCGCCAGCGGCATGCCTTCCGCATGCAGCGCCCTCAGCGTACCGGCCACATCCGGGAACAGGAAGCTGCCCTCTTCCACCGTCTCTTCATAGAAACGGTTGAACAGCTTACGCAGCACGCGAAGTTGCTCTTCCTGCGGGATATCTGCGTGATCGACGCCAGGTTTGCCCTGCGCCGCTCGCTGAATGGCACGCTCCTGACGCGCCCAGGTCAGCGCGCGCTCCATCAGCACGTCTGCCCCGTTACCGATCCACGTGATCACACGATCTTCGCCCGCTACCGGCAGCTCCAGCGCATACAGCGCCTGATCTACCGCCGCGGTTAAGCCCGGCGCGCTGTCCACCAGCGTGCCGTCGAGGTCAAACGCCACGCCCCGAATTGCCTGCAAATTATTCATGACTTACCTTCGCCAGTTCACTGCGCATTTCATCAATAACTTTTTTGTAATCCGGCTGATCGAAGATCGCTGAACCGGCCACAAACATATCTGCGCCCGCCGCGGCGATGTCGCCGATGTTGCTCACCTTCACGCCGCCGTCCACTTCGAGACGGATATCAAAACCGGATTCGTCGATGCGACGACGCACTTCGCGCAGCTTATCCAGAGTGTGTGGAATGAAAGACTGGCCGCCGAAGCCCGGGTTCACGGACATCAGCAGGATCACGTCCAGCTTGTCCATCACGTAATCGAGATAGCTCAGCGGCGTGGCCGGGTTAAATACCAGACCCGCCTTACAGCCGTGCTCTTTGATCAGCTGCAGGGTGCGGTCAACGTGTTCGGAAGCTTCAGGATGGAAGGTGATGATGCTGGCACCTGCGGCGGCAAAATCCGGCACGATGCGGTCGACCGGCTTCACCATCAGATGCACGTCAATAGGGGCGGTCACGCCGTAGTTGCGCAGTGCCTTCAGCACCATCGGGCCGATGGTCAGGTTAGGCACGTAGTGGTTATCCATAACGTCGAAATGAACGACATCCGCACCGGCAGCCAGCGCTTTCGCGGTATCTTCGCCCAGCCGGGCAAAATCAGCCGAAAGAATTGAGGGTGCAATCAAATACTGTTTCATCCGCATCTCCTTGAACTTTGTTTAACGGCGGGCGAAACGGCTCAGGGAAGATAGAGAGCCAGCAGTTCGTCCACCTTTTTACGTGTACCGCCGTTGCTGCTGATGCTGCGCCGGACTTTGACCTGAAAATGCTCTGCGGTTTTGTACCATTCCCGCGTATCAGGCGTATCGTGATTCGAAATTAACACCGGAATTCTTTTGCTGACCAGCTTTTCCGCCATTTCCGCCAGACGCGCCTGCTCGGCAGGGCTGAAGCTGTTGGTGTGATAAGCGGTGAAGTTCGCCGTTGCCGACAGAGGGGCGTACGGCGGATCGCAGTAGACCACCGAGTCGGCGTCTGCTTTATCCATACACTCTTCATACGAGAGGCAATGGAACTCCGCATTCTGCGCTTTCTCAGCGAAGTGATACAACTCGGCCTGAGGGAAATAAGGACGCTTGTAGCGACCAAAGGGCACGTTGAATTGTCCACGCAGATTATACCGGCACAGGCCGTTGTAGCCATGGCGGTTGAGGTAGAGGAACAAAAGCGCCCGACGGAATTTATCCTCGCACTGATTAAACTCAGCGCGGAGCTGGTAGTAAACGTCCGGGTTGTTGTTCTCTGGGGTAAACAGCTTACGCGCCTCATCCACGTACTCGTCGGTACGCCGTTTTACGATGTTATAGAGGTCGATAAGGTCGCTGTTGATATCCGCAAGGATATAGCGGGAGTAGTCGGTATTGAGGAATACCGAGCCCGCGCCCACAAAGGGTTCGACAAGACACTCGCCCGCAGGCAGGCGTTGTTTAATATCATCGAGCAGGGGGTATTTCCCCCCTGCCCATTTCAGAAAAGCGCGATTTTTTTTCATGCTGACTAACTGATTACACCTTCTCCGGCTGTGGAGAAAGCTCCGACAGCATCCTGCGCTTCACAGATTACTTCAAATCGGACTGAACCTGACGGATCGGCTTCGCCCATGGGTTTTTCGCCTGAACATCGGCTGGCAGTGTGGCGACCGCGCGTTTTGCTTCATCTTTCGAAGCATACACGCCGCTTACCAGCACATACCACGGCTGACCGTTACGGGTGGTCTCATAGACGACAAAGTTCTTCAGGTTCGTCTTTTTCGCCCAGCTGTTCAGGTTGTCATAGTTGGAAGAACTGCTCAACTGCAGCGTGTAATTGCTGGAGGAGGCGGACTTCAGTGAACTCACATTCCCTGAGGATTTACCGGTGCTGGCAGTGGCCGCAGGTGCGGCTGCCGCTGGCGCCGTCGGAGCTGGCGTTGCGGTCGCTTTCGGTGCCGTTGCTGTCGCAGCAGGTGCTTTTGCCGGTGCGCTGGCTGCAGTTTCAGTGTGCTTCGGCTGGGCGACGACTTTTGGCGTTTCCGCTTTCGCCACTGGTTGCGGCTTCACTTCACGCTTCGGCTCAATCACCGTCTGCTTACGTTCCTGATGCTGGGCAGGCTTAGTCTGACGTGGCGCAGTTTCTGTCGTCGCGGTCTGCTGTTGCCCGGTCGCACCACGGATTGGCGCTACGGTGGCAGGCTCGGTCGGCAGCGTGGAGTTGACCACCACGTTGTTAACCTGCTGCTGATTCTGCTGTTGCGTCAGCGCATTGTTCAGATCGCCCTGCACTTCAACACGCTGCTGGCCTTCCGGTGTTGCCGGTGCCTGGCCCTGGGTTGGTGTGGACGCGACCGGCGGCAGAGAGATCTCCTGCTGAGTATTCTCGGCGGAGGTGGTCCCTGGCGCAGGCTGGGTGCCGTTGGCCTGATCGGCAGCATTACCGGACAGATCGACACTCTTCTCAGTAGAGGCGCGCTGATCGGCTGGATTGCTCGACGGGGCTTTAAGTGCAGAGCCGACGCCGATAATCAGCAGCAGCAGGACCAGCACCCCCAGCCCCATCATAATATACTGGCGGGAAGCAGGCTTCGCCGGAGCGGCTTTACGCTTACGCGGGCGGCGCTCTACGGGCGCTTCGTCCGTTGAATCCTCTTCAGACTCAAAATCTTCTTCACGCTCGTCGCGGGCAGCACGGCCACGCGAAGGACGAGGGTCATCGTTTTCTACATCGACCTCGTCAAAGTTAATTTGCGGCTCGTTATCGCGTTCTGAAGCCTGGCGAGTACGACCAGTACGACGATCGCTGGGATCGGGTTTCAGCTCGTCTTCTGGTTTGAATTCATCCATTTAACACCCCACTAAAAGGCTTATGCCTACGACTTTGCACATCACCTGAAGCAAAATGGCTACGTTTTACCGCAGCCGGACCTTTCTAATAGTTACGCCTGCTGACAATCAGCAATAGCGCCAAGAACCACATCGTGCGGCACACCGCCACGCACTTCACTCTTACCTATTGCAAGCGGAAGCACCAGACGCATCTCGCCTGCTAATACTTTTTTATCACGCATCATATGCGGCAGGTAGGCCTGCGCAGACATTTCACGCGGCCCCGTCACCGGTAACCCGGCACGCTCAAGCAACGTGATAATGCGTTGCGTATCCGCCTTGCTGAACTGACCCAGACGCTCCGAAGTGCGCGCGGCCATTACCATTCCCGCCGCCACGGCCTCGCCATGCAGCCAGTTACCGTAGCCCATTTCGGCTTCGATAGCATGACCGTAGGTGTGCCCCAGATTCAGTAAAGCACGTAAGCCTGTTTCGCGCTCGTCTGCGGCCACGACTTCTGCTTTCAGCTCACAGCAGCGGCGAATACAGTACGCCATCGCCTGACCATCCAGACGCAATAAGGCATCCATATTCTCTTCCAGCCAGCTAAAGAAGGCGCCGTCCAGAATAATGCCGTACTTGATCACTTCCGCCAGGCCCGAGGCCAGCTCACGCTGAGGCAGGGTTTGCAGACAGTCGAGATCCACCACCACCGAAGCGGGCTGGTAGAACGCGCCAATCATGTTTTTGCCAAGCGGATGGTTAACGGCTGTTTTGCCGCCAACAGAAGAGTCGACCTGCGACAGCAGCGTGGTAGGAATTTGAATAAAACGGACGCCACGCTGATAGCTTGCCGCAGCAAACCCCGTAAGATCGCCAACAACACCGCCGCCTAACGCCAGCAGTGTAGTATCGCGACCATGCGGTTTTTGCAGTAATGCGGTAAAGACGGTATCCAGTACCGTCAGGCTTTTATACTGCTCGCCATCGGGCAGAATCACACTGTCGACCTTCACGCCAGCCTGTTCAAGGCGCTGACGCACAGAGTCGAGATAAAGCGGAGCCAGCGTCTCGTTGGTGACCAGCATTGCCTGATCACCCGCTTTCAGTGGTAAGAAGGAAGCTGGGTCGTTAAACAAACCAGCCGCGATGGTGATAGGGTAACTCCGTTCACCGAGAGTGACTGTAATCCTCTCCATAGCGCGACATCCACCTTAAATGCTTTTACCCGCAGGCGAGTGTATATAAAGCCAGAATCAGTTGCTTTCCAGCATATGAATAATCTGGTTTGCGACCACTTTTGCGCTCTGGTCGTCTGTACGGATAGTGACGTCGGCAATCTCTTCGTACAGCGGATTGCGTTCACCAGCCAGGGCTTCCAGAACTTCACGTGGAGGTGTCTCAACCTGCAGCAACGGGCGTTTTTTATCACGCTGCGTACGCGCCAGTTGTTTTTCGATGGTCGTTTCGAGATAGACCACGACACCGCGGGCGGAGAGACGGTTGCGAGTTTCGCGAGATTTTACAGAGCCGCCGCCAGTAGCCAGCACAATGCCCTGTTTTTCCGTAAGTTCATTAATGACTTTTTCTTCACGGTCACGGAAACCCTCTTCGCCTTCTACATCGAAGACCCAGCCCACATCAGCTCCGGTTCGTTTCTCAATCTCTTGATCAGAATCGTAAAATTCCATATTGAGTTGTTGAGCTAACTGGCGCCCAATAGTGCTTTTGCCGGCACCCATAGGCCCAACCAGAAAGATATTGCGTTTCTCTGCCATTTTTTCGGTACTACTAAGACTATTCGTTAATGGTAAACCCGCTGCACCGATATCGTGCGTAGCAGGACATGAACTGAAACCTCATATGCGATAGAGCGAGAGTCAGACTAAAAATTATCTCAATACTCTTGCTTGTTTGGCAACAGATTAAATCACCCTGCTTGCCGCTTAAGTTATTAAGGAGTGAGATTGAGTAAGCTGATTCTCAAATCGGTACTCCTTGTATGCTAATTCATGCCCCACGTCAAACATCTGCAACAAACAGTATGCAAAATCACGCGGGGCATTGTGGGACATTAAGGCGTCGCAACCAGGCGAGGCGTGATAAAAACCACTAACTCCCGACGTTCGTTGTCTTTTCCCTGATGACGAAAAAGTTGCCCCAGTAAAGGAATACGGCTCAAGCCTGGCACAGTTTCGCTACCGGTTTTATGCCTCTGAGAAAAAATTCCGCCTAAGGCCAGCGTTTCGCCGCTTTTTACTTCTACCTGAGTTTCAATCTCCTGCTTATCGATCGCCAGGGTTTCGCCATCGGCCTGCTGCAGAACCTGACCCGGGGCGTTCTCACTGATACGCAGCTTCAGGCGTACCCGTCCGTTGGCCAGCACCACCGGTGTCACCTCCATCCCCAGCACCGCCTCTTTAAATTCAACTGACGTCGCGCCGCTCTCGCCGCTCGAGACCTGATAGGGGATCTCACTGCCCTGCTTGATGCTGGCGGGCTGCATGTGCGACGCCAGCAACCGCGGGCTGGCAATGATATCGACCTGCTGCTTCTGTTCCAGGGCGGAGAGTTCGAGATCCAGCAGCCGACCGTTGATCCGCCCGATATTAAACCCCACCTGGGTAGTGGCATTGTTGACAGACAGATCGCTGCTGAGCAGCGTCAGCTGTCCGGACTTACCGGGCTGCTGCCCCTGGGCCAGATTCCACTTCACCCCCAGCTCGCGCAGGCTTTTCTCACTCATACTGACGATATGCGCGGCCAGCTCTACCTGAGCCACGGGGAGATCCATCTGCGCTACCCAGTGCTGGAGCGCCTCCATTGCAGCCCGGGTATCGCGCACCAGCAGGCGATTGGTGCGTTTGTCTACCGCCAGGCTGCCTTTTGGGCTGAGGAGCTTTTCGGCAGCCGCCTGTAAATCTCCTGCATCGGCATAAGAGAGGGGAAAACTCCGCGCCTCCAGCGGCGCGCTGAGCTGTCGTTTTGTTCGCTCGGCCTCTTTTCTGGCCTGCTGTTGCTGCTGCCAGTCGGCGGTATGGATATAAAAAATGCCCGCCTGCTGGCGCATGACCAGCCCGGCACTGGTGACTACCGTCTGGATCGCCTGCAGCCAGGGCACCTCCTGCAGACGCAGAGAGACATTGCCGCTGACGCCCGGGGAGATAATCATGTTGCGGTTCTCCTGCTCCGCCAGCGCCTGCAGAAGCTGGGCGACCGGCACCTCATCCACCACCAGGCTCACCGGTGCTGGCTCCGCGGCCAGCGCCTGGCTGCCCACCAGCAGTAATGCCGCGATCCCTGTTTTCATCCTGTTTCGTTCCTTGTCGTTGCCATCGCCACTGCGACGGTTCACACGTCCCGGGCATATCGATGACCAGTTCTTTTTCATCCAGCGCCGCCACCCGTCCGCCTTGTGCCAGCGTGTCGCCATGACGAAGGCGCAGCCAGCGCGACCTTTCATCCCTGACGATCGCCACCGGCACCCTACCCAGCACCACCCCGACATAACGCCACTGCCGCAACGTGGCAGCCGGGCAGCGTGATTCCGGGGCCTGAAAGGGATCGCGCAGGCCAAGAAGCAGCGGCAGTAATAGCAGCACTCCGCACTTAACCCGCATCCTGGCGCTCCAGCTGCATGACTATCTGTAACCTGTTCTGCCCGGGCTGAATGCTAAAACGCCCCACCGCAACGTCGCGCCGGGCGAGAGTGGCAAACAGGGAGGGGATCTGCGCCCACGTCGCCTCCATCACCAGTTCGCCCCCTGCTCCCCCGGGCTGCCAGCGAACCATCCGCAGCTCATCGGTATCTAACGCCAGCGGCGAAAATGGCTCTACTGCCACAGCAGATTCGTCGTCAGGGGGTGAGAGCTTACGCACGGCGGTCCACAGCCGGGCATGGGCCTCGGCATTGCGCGAGTGCTGAGCCTGCTGCGCCGCGGTCTGCCGATCCTGCATTCGCCAATGCATCCCGGTGAGGCAGCTCAGCAGTAACGCTGAACTGAGCCCCCAGCACAGGCAGCGGCCGCGCGGCGTCATGGCATACCAGCTGTCAGGAGGGATCCGCATCACCACTCTCCTTACGGGTCAGCGTCCAGCTAAACTGCCAGCGGCCCTGGGCATCCTGTCGCATCTCCCCCGGAGCACCGGGGGTAAAGCCTGGTATCTGACCCAGGGCCGTCTCCAGCGCCGCAAGGGCGGGCTGCGTGGCGGCGTAGCCGGTCAGCGAGAGGGTTGGATGCTGGAAGCGTAGCTGCGCCAGCCACGCCTGCTCCGGCAGGAGGCGGGATAAAGCGATCAATGCCGGTTGCCAGGCTTCCGTCTTCGCTTTGTGAACTGCCCACCGCTGCTGTTGCTGCTGCCGGGCCTGTAACGCCGTCCACTGCTTTTGCCGCTGCTCCAGCCCCTGACGCAGGGCCAGATCGCTTTGGTGTCGTAGCGCGTAAGCGCGTGTCACCAGGGGATTGCTGGCCCGAATAGCGGCGCAAAACATTAGCGCCAGCAGCAGCGAGCCGGTAAACATCAGCCCCCAGAAGCGCAGGCAGCGACGCCGTTGCTGCTGACGCCACGGCAGGAGATTGGCGGCCCTCATCGGGAGTGCTCTCCGGTCGCCAGCGCCAGCGCGACGCTGAAATCTGCCCCGTTTTCCGGCAGCGGAGGCTGGGTGCGGGATAGCACGCACCAGGGGTCGAAGTTGCCCGCCCCACAGCAGGCGATTTCGTCGACCCTGAGCGCCAGCAGGGCGGCCAGCCGATCGACGTCCGGAGCCTCTGCCAGCCCGCGGCGGCCCCACTGGTGGCGCATCGCCCAGAGCCACTGGTCCCGGTCGCGCCAGGCGACGCACTGGGCCGGGGCTTGCACAAAGGGCAACAGGTGCGCCAGCGCCCCGGCATCAGGTGTGACCGTTGCCAGCCGCAGACGCAGTACCCGGGCCAGCTCCAGCAGCGTCGCGATCTCCTTATTCTGCGCCGCCGTCACGTGATACGCCTGGCTGAAGGTATCCTCCGCATAATCAAACCGCAGGGCGTCGGGGGGCATCTCCAGCTCACGGCTTATCGCCGCGGCGATCCAGGCGGCCTGCTCGCTGTCCCGCAGGGTCATCGACGGGCGCGGTAGCGTGCGCTGGAGGGTGCGGGCGGCCGGAAAGGCGAGAAAAATGTGATGTTGATGAGGCAGCATCTGGCGCCACTCGCGCAGCGCCGCAGCCAGTTGTTCGGGCTGAAGAATTTGCCCGTCGCGGATAATGCCCGCCGCCAGGGGGAGCTGCCACCAGCGGCGCAACCCCCACCCCGACTTTTCGCGCACCAGCGCGACGGCCAGCACCTTATCCTGTTGAATATGAACGCCTGTATGCCATGTTTTAAACGCCATGTTTCACGATCTCCTTATCGTCCCGAGGGATAACGGCTATATCAATGCTACAGGCTTGCCTTTATACTACCGCGCGATTGTTTAGAAACTGCCCAGTTCAAACTAAATGGGAAATCTCCAGTGAAGTTCGTAAAGTATTTATTGATCCTTGCAGTCTGTTGCATTCTGCTTGGAGCAGGCTCGATTTTTGGTTTGTACAAATATATTGAGCCGCAACTGCCTGATGTCGCCACGCTTCGTGATGTACGACTCCAGATCCCGATGCAGGTCTACAGCACGGATGGCGAGCTTATCGCTCAGTACGGTGAGAAACGCCGTATCCCGCTGACCCTGGATCAGATCCCACCCGTCATGGTGAAAGCCTTTATTGCCACCGAAGACAGCCGCTTTTATGAGCACCATGGCGTCGATCCGGTGGGGATTTTCCGTGCCGCCAGCGTAGCGCTGTTCTCCGGCCATGCCTCTCAGGGTGCGAGTACCATCACCCAGCAGCTGGCACGTAACTTCTTCCTGAGCCCTGAAAAAACGCTGATACGTAAGGTGAAGGAAGTGTTCCTGGCGATCCGCATTGAGCAGATGCTGAATAAAGATGAGATCCTGGAGCTGTACCTCAACAAGATCTATCTCGGCTACCGTGCCTATGGCGTGGGTGCGGCGGCGCAGGTCTATTTTGGCAAATCCATTGAACAGTTAACCCTGAGTGAAATGGCGACCATCGCCGGTCTGCCGAAGGCGCCGTCTACCTTCAACCCGCTCTACTCGCTCAATCGCGCAACCGCCCGCCGCAACGTGGTGCTGTCGCGTATGCTGAGCGAAGGCTATATCAGCCAGACCCAGTACGATCAGGCGCGCAACGAGGCGATTGACGCCAACTACCATGCGCCGGAAATTGCCTTTTCTGCGCCCTATCTCAGCGAGATGGTGCGCCAGGAGATGGTCTCCCGCTACGGCGAGCAGGCCTACGAAGATGGCTACCGGGTTTACACCACCATCAGCCGCAACGTTCAGCAGGGCGCGCAGCAGGCGGTGCGTAATAACGTGATTGATTACGACATGCGCCACGGCTACCGCGGCCCGTCAAACGTGCTGTGGAAGGTGGGCGAGCCCGCCTGGGACAGCAAAAAGATCACCGATACCCTGAAACCGCTCCCGGGCTACGGGCCGTTTGTGGCGGCAGTGGTGACCCATGCCAATCCGCAGGAAGCCACCGCGATGCTCGCGGACGGCACCTCGGTGTCGCTGCGCATGGAGGGCATCCGCTGGGCGCGTCCGTATCGTTCAGATACGCAGCAGGGCGCAACCCCGCGCAAAGTGACCGATGCGGTACAGGCGGGTCAGCAGATCTGGGTCCGTCAGGTGAACGACGCCTGGTGGCTGGGGCAGATCCCGGACGTTAACTCCGCGCTGGTCTCCATCGACCCGCATAACGGCGCGGTGCTGGCGCTGGTGGGCGGCTTCGATTTTAACCAGAGCAAATTTAACCGTGCCACTCAGGCGCTGCGCCAGGTTGGCTCCAATATCAAGCCGTTCCTCTACACCGCGGCAATGGATAAAGGCCTGACCCTCGCCAGTATCCTCAATGACGTGCCAATCTCCCGCTGGGATGCCGGGGCCGGTTCCGACTGGCGGCCAAAAAACTCACCGGCCGAGTACGCTGGACCGATTCGCCTGCGTCAGGGGCTGGGGCAGTCGAAGAACGTGGTGATGGTTCGCGCCATGCGCGCCATGGGCGTCGACTATGCGGCGGAGTATCTGCAACGCTTCGGCTTCCCGGCACAGAACATCGTGCATACCGAGTCGCTGGCGCTGGGCTCTGCCTCCTTTACCCCGCTGCAGGTTGCGCGCGGTTATGCGGTGATGGCGAACGGCGGCTTCCTGGTCGATCCGTTCTTCATCAGCAAAATCGAGAACGATCAGGGCGGCGTTCTGTTTGAAGCGAAACCGAAAATTGCCTGCGCAGAGTGTGACATTCCGGTGATTTATGGCGATACGCCAAAATCCGAATCCCTGAACAACCAGGACATGGAAGATGTCGCTATTTCTCAGGCGCAGCAAAACGCGGCGGTGCCGATGCCGCAGCTTGAGCAGGCTAACCAGGCGCTGGTTGCGCAGACCGGAGCGCAGGAGTACGCCCCGCACGTGATTAACACGCCGCTGGCGTTCCTGATCAAAAGCGCGTTGAACAGCAACATCTTTGGCGAGCCGGGCTGGCAGGGTACGGGCTGGCGTGCCGGTCGCGACCTGCAGCGCAAGGATATTGGCGGCAAGACCGGGACCACCAACAGCTCGAAAGATGCCTGGTTCTCAGGTTACGGTCCGGGTGCGGTGACCTCGGTGTGGATCGGCTTTGACGATCACCGCCGTGATTTAGGCCGTACCACGGCGTCCGGGGCGATTAAGGATCAGATTTCCGGTTACGAAGGCGGGGCCAAAAGTGCCCAGCCAGCGTGGGATGCCTTTATGAAGATGCTGCTGGACGGCGTGCCGGAGCAGCCATTAACGCCACCGCCAGGCGTAGTGACGGTCAATATTGATCGCTACAGCGGTCAGCTCTCCAATGGTGGCAGCAGTCGGGAAGAGTATTTCATCGAAGGCACGCAGCCAACGCATCAGGCGGTGCATGAGGTGGGTACAACCCTGATTGATAACGGCGAGACGCAAGAGCTGTTCTAATACGTCTGCCCCCTTTCCCGATGGGAGAGGGGGACTCCTGCTACAACCTGCCCTGCCCTTTCAGCCACTCCCGCACCAGAAACAGCGCGCTCACGTTCCGGGCTTCGTTAAAGTCAGGCTCTTCCAGCAGATCCATCAGATGCGCCAGCGGCCAGCGCACCTGCGGCAGTGGCTCGGGTTCGTCCCCCTCCAGCCATTCCGGATAGAGATCTTCCGCCAGCACGATATTCATTTTGCTGGAAAAATAGGAGGGCGCCATGCTGAGCTTTTTCAGGAAGGTTAACTCCTTCGCCCCAAACCCGACCTCTTCTTTCAGCTCACGGTTGGCGGCTTCAAACACCGATTCACCGGGATCGATCAGCCCTTTGGAGAAGCCGAGCTCGTAAGATTCGGTTCCCACCGCGTATTCGCGGATCAGGATCAGATGCTCGTCAACAATGGGCACAATCATGACGGCTTCGCGCGTGGAGGGACGCATACGCTCGTAGACGCGGCGCACGCCGTTACTGAACTCCAGGTCCACACTTTCAACATTAAACAGACGCGATTTAGCGACGGTTTCAACATTCAGGATGGTGGGCTTTTGTAAGGGTTTGCTCATTTTGACGGGTCTTTGCTGGGTGAACTGCCCTCATTGTGCGATACGCCGCACGGTTTCGGCAATGTCAATCGCGCTTTATTTACATTTATGTAACCTATGCAGATTCATTCCTTAATTCAGGTCAAAAGTCAAGAGCTTGAAATTATTCCAGGAATTTGCTGATATCCCGTCAGGTTTAGCTTTGCTATTATCAGCGATCACTGGGATGCGCTTCAATTTGCTCAAGTTCAACGCCTTACATGCCGATAGCCAACCACAGACACGCGTTCACTGTTAAAAAGGTGCTACTGACTACACCTGTAAGAAAAAGTAAGATGGGGAAAGCATGAGCACCATTTTGATTGTCATCGCTGCTGTGCTGGCCTGCGCATGCATTGCAGGGTGGTTATACAGACGTCGGGCGCAGCGTCGATATCGCCTGCCTTATCATAATGCCTTTGCCGGGGCGAATACCCGCAAGCTCACCGCTGAAGAACGCAGCGCGATTGAGCAATATCTTGATTCTTTCAACCGTATCCAGCAGACGCCGGCGACAGGTGCCAGCGCCGCCCCGGTCTCGTTAAGCCTCAATGCTGAGAGCAATACCGTGCTTTGCGTGACACGCTCCATTACCCGCTACGGTATTACTACTGACGATCCCAATAAATGGCGTTACTACCTCGACTCGGCTGAGGTGCATCTCCCGCCGTCCTGGGAGCAGTACATCAATGATGAAAACAGCGTTGAGCTGATCCACACCGACTCCATCCCGCTGGTGATCGCCCTCAATGGTCACTCCATCGCGGAGTATGTCCAGGAAGCGCCGAACTTTGCGCTGGAGCACGTCAGCTCAACCCAGGCCTCGATTCGTGGCGAAGAGACCGAGCAGATTGAGCTGCTGAATATTCGCCAGGAGACGCACGAAGAGTACGCCCTGAGCCGTCCGGACGGCATTCGCGAAGCGCTGCTGATTGTCACCGCATTCCTGCTCTTTTTCTTCTGCCTGATGAGCCCGGATGTGTTTGCCCCGTGGCTTGCCGGGGGTGGCGTGCTGTTGCTGGCGGCAGGACTCTGGGGATTATTCGCTCCGCCGGCTAAAAATGCGCTGCGTGAGATCCACTGCCTGCGCGGCACACCAAAACGCTGGGGCCTGTTTGGCGAAAACGATCAGGACCACGTCAACAATATCTCGCTCGGCATTATCGACCTGATCTACCCCCGCCACTGGCAGCCGTGGCTGGCCCAGGATTTAGGGCAAAAAACCGATATTGATATCTATCTGGACCGGCACGTCGTGCGTCAGGGGCGCTATTTATCCCTGCATGACGAGGTCAAAAACTTTCCGCTACAGCACTGGCTGCGCAGCACGGTAATTGCCGGCGGCGCCGGGCTGGTACTGGCGATGCTGGTTTTCCTCGTCCCGCTGGATATGCCGATCAAATTTACCCTGTCGTGGATTAAAGGCGCTCAGACCATCGAGGCCACCAGCGTCGGGGAGCTCGAAAGTGCGGGCGTACGCATTGGCGATACGCTGCGTCTGAAGGGGACCGGGATGTGTAATATCCATGCCCCTGGCACCTGGAATGCCCGCCAGAGCTCACCCTTTACGCCGTTTGATTGCTCACAGGTGATCTGGAATGACGCAGCCCCCCTGCCGTTGCCGGAATCCGATATCGTTAACAAAGCCACGGCCCTGACCCAGGCGCTGTCGAGCCAGCTGCACCCTAAACCGGAAGATAACTCCCGCGTCAGCCCGGCATTACGCTCCGCCATTCAGAAATCGGGCATGATCCTGCTGGATGACTTTGGCGATATCGTGCTGAAAACCCAGGATCTGTGTGCCGAGCAGGATGAGTGCATCAGGCTGAAAAATGCGCTGGTAAACCTCGGCAACAGCAAAGACTGGGAGGCGCTGGTCAAACGTGCCGATGGCGGTCGTCTCGATGGCGTCAACGTCCTGCTGCGTCCGGTCAGCGCCGAGTCGCTGGAAAATCTGGTCACCACCTCTACCGCGCCGTTCGTGATGCGCGAAACCTCACGTGCCGCCCAGGCGCTTAACAGCCCGGCCCCCGGCGGCTTTGTGATCGTCAGCGACGAAGGCAGCGAGCTGGTCGATCAGCCCTACCCGTCGGTGGCGCTGTATGATTACCCGGCTCAGGAGCAATGGGGGGAGTTTCAGCGCCTGGCGCAGATGCTGATGCGCACGCCGTTCAGCGCGGAAGGGATTGTGACGGGCCTCTTTACCGATGCCAACGGCACCCGCCATGTCGAGCTGCACAGCATGCCGGACAGCGCCGGGTTATGGCGCTACATCGCCACCTCCCTGCTGATGCTGACGATGGTGGTGTGCATGCTCTGGAACGCCTTTATGGCCCTGCGCCGCTACCAGCGCTCGCGCACCCGCCTGGCCGATATTCAGCAATACTACGAAAATTGCCTCAACCCGAAGCTTATCCCCGCGCCTGAGAGCCTGATCGGATAACGCTCCCGCGTGGCAGGATATGCTACCCTGTCGCGCACGTTTCCTCTGGCTGGAGTATTCCCCGATGCATTTTGATATCGCCTGGCAGGAGGTCGATACCGTCCTGCTGGATATGGACGGCACACTGCTCGATCTCGCGTTTGATAATCACTTCTGGCAAAAACTGGTACCGGAAACCTACGGCGAGCAGCAGGGGATCTCCCCGGCAGAAGCGCAGGAATTCATCCGCCAGCAATATACCGCCGTACAACATACGCTAAACTGGTACTGCCTGGACTACTGGAGCGAACGTCTCGGTCTGGATATTTGCGCGATGACCACCGCTCAGGGCCCGCATGCCGCGCTGCGTGAAGATACCGTGCCCTTTCTTGATGCCCTGAAAGCGAGCGGCAAGCGGCGCATACTGCTGACCAACGCGCATCCGCATAATCTGGCGGTGAAGCTGGAACATACCGGACTGGCTTCACACCTTGATTTATTACTTTCCACCCACACATTTGGTTATCCGAAAGAGGATCAGCGATTGTGGCAGGCGGTGGCAGAAGAGACCGGCCTGCAGCCAGAACGTACGTTGTTCATTGATGACAGCGAACCGATTCTGGATGCGGCGGCAACCTTTGGCATTCGTTATTGCCTTGGCGTCACCAATCCTGATTCTGGCCTGGCTGAAAAAAGCTATCTGCGGCATCCGGGGATGAACGACTATCGCCAGATGATCCCCTCACTCACCGTGAAGGAGAAGCCATGAAAGAGAAGCCCTCCGAAGGGGTAAGACTGGACAAATGGTTATGGGCTGCCCGCTTTTACAAAACGCGCGCCCTCGCCCGCGAAATGGTTGAAGGCGGCAAAGTGCATTACAACGGGCAGCGCAGCAAACCGAGCAAGCTCGTGGAGCTGAATGCCACCCTGACCCTGCGTCAGGGCAACGACGAACGGACGGTGATCGTGAAAAACATCACTGAACAGCGTCGTCCGGCAACGGAAGCCAGCACCCTGTATGAAGAGACGGCCGAAAGCGTTGAAAAGCGCGAGAAGATGGCGCAGGCGCGTAAGTTAAATGCCCTGACCATGCCGCATCCCGACAGGCGACCGGACAAGAAAGAACGTCGCGATCTGATTAAATTTAAAAATGGCGAGAATGAGTGATTCTTGCTGAACGAGAGATGACTATGGCCCAACACGACCAATTACACCGCTATCTGTTTGAACAATTTGCCGTTCGCGGCGAGCTGGTAACGGTATCCGAAACCTGGAAACAGATCATGGAAAACCACAACTATCCGCAGCCGGTGAAAACCGTGCTGGGTGAGTTGCTGGTAGCCACCAGCCTGCTGACCGCCACCCTGAAATTTGCCGGTGATATCACCGTGCAGCTGCAGGGTGATGGCCCGATGAACCTGGCGGTGATCAACGGCAACAACCAGCAGCAGATGCGCGGCGTGGCGCGCGTACAGGGGGAGATCCCCGAAGGCGCAGACCTGAAAACGCTGGTCGGTAACGGCTACCTGGTGATCACCATCTCTCCGGAAGAGGGTGAACGCTATCAGGGCGTGGTCGGTCTGGAAGGCGATACTCTGGCGGCCTGCCTGGAAGATTACTTCATGCGTTCCGAACAGCTGCCAACTCGCCTGTTCATCCGTACCGGTGAAGTGGATGGCCAGCCTGCAGCCGGCGGTATGCTGCTCCAGGTTCTGCCTGCGCAGGATGCTCAGACCAATGATTTCGAGCATCTGGCCACGCTGACCGAAACCATCAAAGCGGAAGAGCTGCTCACCCTGCCGGCGAACGACGTGTTGTGGCGTCTGTACCACGAAGAAGAGGTGACGCTGTACGATCCGCAGGACGTGCAGTTCAAATGCACCTGTTCCCGTGAACGCTGCGCGGGCGCGCTGAAAACCCTGCCGGATGAAGAGATCGACAGCATCATGGCGGAAGAAGGCGAGATCGACATGCACTGCGATTACTGCGGTTCGCATTACGTCTTCAACGCGATGGATATTGCCGAGATCCGTAATAACGCCTCCCCGGCCGATCCTCAGCTGCACTAAGTTATTCCCTTAACTGCCCTCTCCCGGGGGCAGTTGACCTTTCTCTCCGCTCCGCTACCCTTTCATTTTACTCACTATTCCTTCCGCTCCTGCTGAATCGTTATCAATAATGTAAGTCTTTCGTAATTTACTTTCATGTATGCGCTTACACTCACATTCTCGCAGTTAAATTTACCAGCAATTAACCTTTTCAGAACATTTTCACCAACCAAAAAGTGATTCCTGCCATAATCTGCTCCGCGAAGTGACAGGAGTCACAGCGTTTTCCGTCATAAAGGGTTTTTGTCCAGATACGCAAATCTATGAGCCCGGTCGCGGTTAACATTCGAGGAAAAACCCTACAATTTAAGGCAGTATATATTGGCTAAGGAGCAGTGATATGCGTGTTAATGGTTTAACCCCGCAAGATCTCAAGGCTTATGGTATCAACGACGCTCACGATATCGTCTACAACCCCGATTACGATACGCTGTATCAGGAAGAGCTCAATCCAGCACTGGAAGGATACGAACGCGGTATATTGACGACCACCGGCGCTATCGCTGTCGATACCGGTATCTTTACCGGCCGTTCGCCTAAAGATAAGTACATTGTCCGTGACGACACCACCCGCGACACCCTGTGGTGGGCGGATAATGGTAAAGGGAAGAACGACAACAAAGCGATCTCCCCGGAAATCTGGCAGCAGCTGAAAACCCTCGTCACCCAACAACTCTCCGGCAAACGTCTGTTCATTATTGATGCTTACTGCGGCGCTAATGCCGACACCCGTCTTTCCGTGCGCTTCATCACCGAAGTTGCCTGGCAGGCGCATTTCGTGAAGAACATGTTCATTCGCCCCACCGATGAAGAGCTGCAGAGCTTCGAACCTGACTTTGTGGTGATGAACGGTGCGAAGTGCACCAACCCGAACTGGAAAGAACAGGGACTGAACTCAGAAAACTTTGTCGCCTTTAACCTGACGGAGCGTATCCAGCTGATCGGCGGGACCTGGTACGGCGGCGAAATGAAGAAAGGGATGTTCTCGGTGATGAACTACCTGCTGCCGTTACAGGGCATTGCCTCCATGCACTGCTCGGCAAACGTCGGCGAGAAAGGCGACGTGGCGGTGTTCTTCGGCCTGTCCGGCACCGGGAAAACCACCCTCTCCACCGACCCAAAACGCCGCCTGATTGGCGACGACGAGCATGGCTGGGATGATGACGGTGTGTTCAACTTCGAAGGTGGCTGCTACGCCAAGACCATTCGTCTGTCGGCAGAAGCGGAGCCGGATATTTTCCAGGCCATCCGCCGCGATGCGCTGCTGGAGAACGTGACGGTGCGTGCCGACGGCTCGGTCGATTTTGACGATGCGTCAAAAACCGAGAACACCCGCGTCAGCTACCCGATCTATCACATCGACAACATCGTTAAGCCGGTGTCGAAAGCCGGCCACGCGACCAAGGTGATCTTCCTCACCGCCGACGCGTTCGGCGTGCTGCCGCCTGTTTCACGCCTGACCGCCAGCCAGACCCAGTATCACTTCCTCTCCGGTTTTACCGCCAAGCTGGCCGGGACCGAGCGCGGCGTGACTGAGCCGACCCCCACCTTCTCCGCCTGCTTCGGCGCAGCCTTCCTGTCGCTGCACCCGACCCAGTACGCTGAAGTGCTGGTGAAGCGCATGCAGGCCTCTGGCGCCCAGGCATACCTGGTCAACACCGGCTGGAACGGCACCGGCAAGCGTATCTCGATCAAAGATACCCGCGCCATTATCGACGCCATTCTGAATGGTTCCCTGGATGATGCAGAGACCTTCACCCTGCCGATGTTTGATCTGGCGATCCCGACCGAACTGCCGGGCGTGGATACGCATATTCTTGACCCACGCAACACCTACGGTTCACCGGAGCAGTGGCAGGAAAAAGCCACCCAGCTGGCGAAACTGTTCAAGGAAAACTTCGAGAAGTACACCGATACGCCAGCAGGTGCGGCGTTGGTGAGTGCAGGGCCTAAGCTGTAGAGACTGTGCCGGGTGGCGCTGCGCTTACCCGGCCTACAAAATTCCAGAACGTAGGCCGGGTAAGGCAAAGCCGCCACCCGGCGTAGTTTTTAACTCTCTTTCACCTGCTGTCCACGCGTAAACGGAACCGGCAGCCACGCGCGGATGCATAACCCGCCCCGCTCGCTGGTACCAATCTCCAGCAGACCGTTATGGTTATCCACGATACGCTGAACAATCGCCAGGCCTAAACCGGTGCCGCTGGTGCTGCGCGCGCTGTCGCCACGCACAAAGGGCTGGAACAGGTGTTTGCGCTGCTCCGGTTTAATCCCCGGACCGTCATCCTCCACCTGGAACCAGGCGCGGTTCAGTTCAGACCCGCTGCTGACCTTGATCCAGCCGTTGCCGTAGCGGGCGGCGTTAACCACCATATTCGCCACTGCACGCTTGATGGAGAGTGGATGCATGCGCACGGTGATATCTCCCGGCTGCAGATCGGTTTCGATCTCACGCTCGTAACCACTCTCGGCCGCCACCACTTCGCCCAGCACCGCGTTCAGCTCGGCGATCTCCATCGGCATCTCCTGCCCGGTACGCAGGTAGTCGATGAACTGCTCGATAATGGCGTTGCACTCTTCGATGTCCTTGTTGATGGACTCCGCCAGGTAGCCGTCCTCCTCGCCCATCATTTCAGTGGCGAGGCGAATACGCGTCAGCGGAGTGCGCAGGTCATGGCTGACCCCGGCCATCAGCAGGGTTCGATCGTCGGCCAGCTGCTTAACGCCAGCCGCCATATGGTTGAAGGCGCGGGTCACCGATCGCACTTCCGACGCGCCATACTCACGCAGCGGAGGCGGAATAATGCCTTTACCGACCTGAAGCGCCGCATGCTCCAGGTCGACCAGCGGTCGGTTCTGGATACGGATAAACAGCCAGGCGCCGCCTATCGCCAGCAGCATAATCGCCAGGGTGTAACGGAACAGCGGCGAGAAGTCACCCTGATGGATTTCGGTCAGCGGCACACGCACCCAGATGTTGGGTGACAGCCAGGTTTTCAGCCAGACCACCGGCGAGCTTTTGTTGACCTCAACGCGAACTTCCGTCGGGCCACCCAGCTGCTGCGCCATCTGCTGACTGAGGAATTCGTAATGCTGTGCCCAGCGCAGGCCTGCGTCTTCCGCCGCTTCGTTGGAATAGAGCGATATCCCCAGCTCACGGTAGATTTCCCGGCGAAACGCCGGTGGCACCACCAGCTGCGTGCCGTCCTCCAGCTGCAGTTTATCGGTCATCAGCATACGTACTTCGTAGGCCAGGACCTTATTAAACTGCTGCAGGCTCGGCAGGATCGCAAAGTTCAGCACCACCAGATAGGTCGTCACCAGGCTGACAAACAGCAGGGTGACGATCAGTAACAGGGTGCGGGCAAACGAGCTACGCGGCGAGAAACGCATTCGCCTCATGCTTTAGAGCCGTCCGGGACAAACACGTAGCCCAGACCCCAGACGGTCTGGATATAGCGCGGATGCGCCGGATCCTCTTCCACCATGCGACGCAGGCGGGAGATCTGTACGTCGATGGAACGCTCCATCGCGGAGTATTCACGGCCACGCGCCAGGTTCATCAGCTTGTCGCGGGAGAGCGGCTCACGCGGGTGGCTGACTAAAGCTTTGAGGACCGCAAATTCACCGCTGGTCAGCGGCATCGGCTCGTCTTCACGGAACATCTCGCGGGTACCGAGGTTCAGCTTGAACTTACCGAAGGCGATCACCGCCTCTTCCTGCGACGGCGCGCCCGGTAGTTCGTTCGCCTGACGACGCAGTACGGCACGAATACGGGCCAGCAGCTCACGCGGGTTAAACGGTTTTGGAATGTAGTCGTCGGCGCCAATTTCCAGGCCCACGATACGGTCAACTTCTTCCCCTTTCGCCGTGACCATAATGATCGGCATTGGGTTGCTTTGGCTACGCAGGCGGCGGCAGATGGAGAGCCCATCTTCGCCCGGCAGCATCAGATCCAGCACCATCAGGTGGAAGGATTCGCGGGTCAACAGGCGATCCATCTGTTCGGCGTTGGCGACGCTACGAACCTGGAAGCCCTGCTCGGTCAGATAACGCTCGAGCAGCGCGCGCAGGCGCATGTCGTCATCCACCACCAGAATCTTATAATTCTCTTGCATTGTCAGTACTCCCAAAGGTTCGGATAATCTTGAACAGCGTATTCTAAAAAAGTGGGCGTTCACGACCAGCTAATTCTGGTATAAATTCTAGTCGAAATTGTTACAAAGCATATTTTACAGCAGCTTATCTGCACAATTCGTCACATAACTCATTATTAATCTTGTCTGTTAAGCTAAGTGATACGTAATGTGCGCAAGGTATGCAACCAAAGTCGTAAGGCCAGAGAATGAAAACGCCCCTGATCACCCGCGAAGGGTATGAGAATCTGAAGAAAGAGATGGACACGCTGTGGCGGGAAGAGCGCCCGGAGGTGACGAAAAAAGTAACCTGGGCTGCCAGCCTCGGTGACCGCAGTGAAAACGCCGACTACCAGTACAACAAAAAGCGGCTGCGGGAAATCGATCGCCGGGTGCGCTATCTGACCAAATGCCTCGAGCACCTGAAAATTGTCGATTATTCCCCGCAGCAGGAGGGCAAAGTCTTCTTCGGCGCGTGGGTGGAGATCGAAAACGACGACGGCGATCTGAAGCGCTTTCGGATTGTCGGCTACGATGAAATTTTTGGTCGTAAGGATTACATTTCGATCGACTCGCCAATGGCTCGGGCGCTACTGAAAAAAGAGGTCGGCGATCTGGCCGTGGTGCATACCCCCGCCGGGGAAGCGACCTGGTATGTGAACGCCATCGACTATGTGAAATAACCCGCCGGAACAATCCGAGAGCCTGGCGCGGCGGCTGGCATTTTGCCGTGTCAGTCCGTATAACTATCCCCTGATTTTTTCGACCCACAAGATGAAATAGCCATGATGAAAGATTCGCTCTGCCGCATTATTGCGGGTGAACTTCAGGCAAGGGCGGAACAGGTAGAAGCTGCCGTTCGCCTGCTTGATGAAGGGAACACCGTGCCGTTTATCGCACGTTATCGTAAGGAAGTGACTGGCGGTCTGGATGATACGCAGCTGCGTAACCTGGAAACCCGCCTTGGCTATCTGCGTGAACTGGAAGACAGGCGTCAGACGATCCTGAAATCCATCGGTGAACAGGGCAAGCTGACCGACGATCTGGCCAAAGCCATTAACACCACCCTGAATAAAACCGAACTCGAAGACCTCTACCTGCCGTACAAACAAAAACGCCGCACCCGCGGGCAGATCGCCATTGAAGCCGGCCTTGAGCCGCTGGCGGATCTGCTGTGGACCACGCCGTCCCACGACCCGGAAACCGCAGCCGCGACGTTTATCGATGCCGATAAAGGCGTGGCCGACACCAAAGCCGCCCTCGATGGCGCACGCTATATACTGATGGAGCGCTTTGCCGAAGACGCTGCCCTGCTGGCAAAAGTGCGTGACTACCTGTGGAAGAACGCCCATATCGTCTCCACCGTGGTCGCCGGTAAAGAGGAAGAAGGGGCGAAATTCCGCGACTACTTCGATCACCACGAACCGATTTCGACCGCGCCGTCGCACCGCGCGCTGGCGATGTTCCGTGGCCGCAATGAAGGCGTGCTGCAGCTCTCCCTGAATGCCGACCCGCAGTTTGACGAGCCGCCGAAAGAGAGCCACGGCGAGCAGATCATTATCGACCATCTCGGCCTGCGCCTGAACAATGCCCCGGCGGACAGCTGGCGCAAAGGGGTGGTGAGCTGGACCTGGCGCATCAAGGTGCTGATGCACCTCGAAACCGAACTGATGGGCACCGTGCGTGAACGCGCCGAAGACGAGGCGATTAACGTTTTTGCCCGTAACCTGCACGATCTGCTGATGGCCGCCCCGGCGGGCCTGCGCGCCACCATGGGCCTCGATCCAGGCCTGCGTACCGGCGTAAAAGTGGCGGTCGTGGACGGCACCGGCAAGCTGGTGGCCACAGACACCATCTACCCGCACACCGGCCAGGCGGCCAAAGCGGCCGTCGCCGTGGCGGCGCTGTGTGAGAAGCACAACGTCGAGCTGGTGGCGATCGGCAACGGTACCGCCTCGCGTGAAACCGAGCGTTTCTTCCTCGACCTGCAGAAGCAGTTCCCGAAAGTGACGGCGCAAAAGGTGATTGTCAGCGAAGCGGGCGCGTCGGTGTACTCCGCGTCTGAACTGGCCGCCCTCGAATTCCCGGATCTGGACGTCTCCCTGCGTGGGGCGGTCTCTATCGCCCGCCGCCTGCAGGATCCGCTGGCCGAGCTGGTGAAGATCGACCCAAAATCCATCGGCGTGGGCCAGTACCAGCATGACGTCAGCCAGACGCAGCTGGCGCGTAAGCTGGATGCGGTGGTGGAAGACTGCGTGAACGCCGTCGGCGTTGACCTGAATACCGCTTCCGTCGCCCTGCTGACCCGCGTGGCGGGCTTAACCCGCATGATGGCGCAGAATATCGTCGCCTGGCGCGATGAGAACGGTCAGTTCCAGAATCGTCAGCAGCTGCTGAAGGTGAGCCGTCTGGGGCCAAAAGCCTTTGAGCAGTGCGCGGGCTTCCTGCGTATCAACCACGGCGACAACCCGCTGGATGCCTCCACCGTTCACCCGGAAGCGTACCCGGTTGTTGAGCGCATTCTGGCGGCCACCCGGCAGGCGCTGAAGACGCTGATGGGCAACAGCAGCGAACTGCGTAACCTGAAAGCGGTCGACTTCACCGATGAGAAGTTCGGCGTGCCGACGGTGTCCGACATCATCAAAGAGCTGGAAAAGCCGGGCCGCGATCCGCGTCCGGAGTTCAAAACCGCGACCTTTGCCGACGGCGTGGAGACGATGAACGACCTGCTGCCGGGCATGGTACTGGAAGGCGCAGTCACCAACGTCACTAACTTTGGTGCCTTTGTCGATATCGGCGTGCATCAGGATGGTCTGGTGCATATCTCCTCTCTGGCCGACATGTTCGTGCAGGATCCGCATACCGTGGTGAAAGCCGGCGACATCGTGAAGGTGAAAGTGCTGGAGGTGGATCTGCAGCGCAAGCGTATCGCCCTGACCATGCGTCTGGACGAGCAGCCTGGCGAGACCAACGCCCGTCGTGGCGGCGGTAACAGCGATGCGCGCCCGCAGCAGCGTCCGGCAGCGAAACCGCGCGGGCGTGAAGCGCAGCCATCCGGTAACAGCGCGATGATGGATGCGCTGGCGGCGGCGATGGGTAAGAAGCGTTAAACATTTCCCTCTCCTCTTTGAGGAGAGGGTTTATATGTTATTTTTTTATTTAATCATGCCGCAAATAAAAAACTCCTCGTCAGCACTTCATTAACAAATAACACAATCACTTCTTCTGCAAATATTGAGCAAGGTCAATCAGCCCGCAAATTAATAGCCGTATCTACATTCCGTCACATATTAATTATTGATGACAGAAACCATTCTCATTACCATTGTGCCTGTTGATTATTTAACCGTCCGTTAAGTAGGCACTATGCAATTCACTCCAGACAGCGCGTGGAAAATTACCGGCTTCACCCGCGAAATCAGCCCGGCCTATCGGCAGAAACTGCTCTCTTTAGGGATGCTACCCGGCTCCTCTTTCAATGTGGTGCGCGTTGCTCCACTGGGCGATCCGGTGCATATCGAAACCCGACGTGTGAATCTGGTTCTGCGTAAGAAAGATCTCGCCTTAATAGAAGTTGAAGCCCTGTCTCAATAACACGCCAGCTCCCGTAGCGAGTCGAAAAGAATGAAAAAATTAACCATTGGCTTAATTGGCAATCCCAATTCCGGCAAGACCACGTTATTTAACCAGCTTACCGGCGCGCGTCAGCGGGTCGGTAACTGGGCGGGCGTCACGGTCGAACGTAAAGAGGGCCAGTTTGCAACCACCGATAATCAGGTCACTCTTGTCGATCTGCCGGGCACCTACTCATTAACCACCATCTCCTCCCAGACCTCGCTGGATGAGCAGATCGCCTGCCACTACATTCTGAGCGGCGACGCCGACCTGCTGATCAACGTGGTGGATGCCTCTAATCTCGAGCGCAACCTCTACCTGACGTTACAGCTGCTGGAGTTGGGCATTCCCTGCGTGGTGGCGCTGAACATGCTTGATATTGCGGAGAAGCAGCAGATCCGCATCGACGTCGACGCCCTCTCCGCCCGTCTCGGCTGCCCGGTGGTGCCGCTGGTCTCTACCCGCGCCCGCGGGATCGACGCCCTTAAGCTGGCGATTGACCGCCACACCCGTAATGCCGACGTAGAGCTGGTGCATTACGCCCAGCCGCTGCTGCGGGAAGCCGGGATCCTCGCTCAGGAGATGGCGCACAGCATGCCGTTCAAACAGCGTCACTGGCTCGGCCTGCAGATGCTGGAAGGGGATATCTACAGCCGCGCCTATGCCGGTGATGCCGCGCAGTATCTGGATGTCTCCCTCGCACGCTTAAACGATGAGCTGGACGACCCGGCCCTGCACATTGCCGATGCTCGCTATCAGAGCATTGCCGCCATTTGCGACGTGGTCAGCAACGCCCTCACCGCCGAGCCAAGCCGCTTTACCCGGGCGATGGACAGCGTGATCCTCAACCGTTTCCTTGGCCTGCCGGTGTTCCTGCTGGTGATGTACGTGATGTTCCTGCTGGCCATCAACATCGGCGGCGCGTTACAGCCGCTGTTTGATGTCGGCTCGGTGGCGATCTTCATTCACGGCATTCAGTGGCTGGGCTACACCCTGCACCTGCCGGAGTGGCTGACCATTTTCCTCGCTCAGGGTATAGGCGGCGGGATCAACACCGTGCTGCCGCTGGTGCCGCAGATCGGCATGATGTATCTGTTCCTCTCCTTCCTGGAGGACTCCGGTTACATGGCCCGCGCGGCCTTCGTGATGGATCGCCTGATGCAGGCCCTCGGCCTGCCGGGCAAATCGTTCGTGCCGCTGATTGTCGGCTTCGGCTGCAACGTGCCGTCGGTGATGGGTGCCCGCACCCTGGATGCGCCCCGCGAACGACTGATGACCATCATGATGGCGCCGTTTATGTCCTGCGGTGCCCGGCTGGCGATCTTCGCGGTGTTTGCGGCAGCTTTCTTTGGCCAGGAGGGGGCGCTGGCGGTCTTCTCCCTGTACGTGCTGGGCATCGTGATGGCGATCCTCACCGGCCTGATGCTCAAACACACCATCATGCGTGGCGAAGCGTCGCCGTTCGTGATGGAGCTGCCGGTCTACCACGTCCCGCACCTGAAAAGCCTGCTGATCCAGACCTGGCAGCGGCTGAAAGGCTTTGTCCTGCGGGCGGGTAAAGTGATTGTGGTGGTCAGTATCTTCCTCAGCGCCCTGAACAGCTTCACGCTCAGCGGCCAGGCGGCGGACAACATTAACGACTCGGCGCTGGCCTCCGTCAGCCGCGTCATCACCCCGCTGTTCAAACCGATTGGCGTGCATGAAGACAACTGGCAGGCCACCGTCGGGCTGTTCACCGGCGCGATGGCGAAAGAGGTGGTGGTCGGCACGCTGAACACCCTCTACACCGCCGAAAATATTCAGGACGAGGAATTCAACCCGGCGGAGTTCCAGCTCGGAGACGAACTGTTCAGCGCGGTGGATGAAACCTGGCAAAGCCTGAAAGAGACCTTCAGCCTGAGCGTGCTGGCCAACCCGATTGAAGCCAGCAAAGGCGACGGGGAGATGGCAACCGGTGCGATGGGCGTGATGAGCGAGAAGTTTGGCAGCGCCTCGGCGGCCTACAGCTACCTGATCTTCGTCCTGCTCTACATTCCATGCATCTCGGTGATGGGGGCCATCGCCCGCGAATCGAGCCGCGGCTGGATGGGCTTCTCCGTCCTGTGGGGGCTGAATATCGCCTACTCGCTGGCGACGGTGTACTACCAGACGGTGAACTTCAGCCAGCATCCGCACTACAGCCTGGTCTGTATCCTGGCGGTAGTGCTGTTTAACGTGGTGGTGATGGGCCTGCTGCGCCGGGCGCGTAGCCGCGTGGACGTCAACCTGCTGGCGAAAGGCAGAACCGCAGCGGCCTGCTGCGACAGCCCGGCCAGCGACTGTCATTAGGAGGCGGCATGGCATCGTTAATTGAGGTGCGTGATTTACTGGCGCTGCAGGGAAGAATGGAAGCCACCCAGCTCAGCCAGATGCTGCGCACGCCGCAGGCGATGATCGAGGCGATGCTGGAGCGTCTGGAGGCGATGGGCAAAGCGAAGCGGATCCAGGAAGATGGTGACGGCTGCTTATCCGGCAGTTGCAAAAGCTGTCCTGAAGGAAAGGCCTGTCTCAGGGAGTGGTGGGTACTGCGTTAGTCGTTAACAAAGCCGGGCAACTCTGCCCGGCTTTATGCGATTATTTGTAGACTTCTGCGGTCGCGCGGATGTCTTTCGAATCTTTGTTGGCGCTGGTGACGACAAAGTACTTACCGCCCATCTCATCAGCTTTCTGTGAAAGCTCTTTTCGCGCATCCATTGGCGCGGTGGTGTCAGACGTAGAGATATGGCCAACCTTCGTCAAATTCATCTCTTTCACTTTATCTTTCTGGATCTCTTCTGCCGCCATCACGCCAAAAGAGAGTGAACCAATAACCAGAGAAGCAACAATACCTGTAACAAGTTTCATAGCCATGACTCCCAAAGAGGATTGTAGTTTTGATTATCGAAGGCGGATGCCCGCAACGATAAATTGAGTATTGTTGCGGTACGTCACTTTTTCCAGCGGGAATGAAAAATAATCAGTTTAAACGCTGACTTAAAGCCATCAACGCTGCGCAAAACTCACTGGGGTGAGAGATAAAGGGCGCATGCGCTGCTTTGGCGATGATCAAGGCTTCGCTCTGCGGCCATTGCGCATCCAGCAGCGGCACGATCTTGCGCGGTACCAGCCCATCGAGATAACCATAAATACGCAAATGCGGCAGCGTCAGCGACGCCAGCGGCTCCCGCAGATCGGCCGTTTTCAGGATCTCCAGTCCGCCATTCAACACCTCCACTTCCGGCATCGGTAATGACAGCACCGTGGTCTTCAGGGTGCGGGCGTCCTGACGCGCGGTTTCCGTCCCCATGGTTTGTAGCGCCAGAAAGCGCTCCACCGTGCGCTGGAAATCGTTGCTTAACTGCTGCTGGAAACCGGCCAGCACCTCGGGTTTGATGCCCGGCCACTCCCCCTGGGCGCTAAAACAGGGGGAGGAGGCGACGGTCACCAGGGCCTGCACCCGTTCCGGATGGGTCAGGGCAATCTGGCTCGCCACCAGCCCGCCCAGGCTCCAGCCCAGCCAGATCGCCTTATCCGGTGCCTGAGCCAGCACCTGCTCCGCCATGTCGGCCAGCGGCATCGCACCAAAATCGCGGCTGCGGCCAAAGCCCGGCAGATCCACCAGGTGCAGCGTGAACTGCGAGGCCAGTTCCTCGCTGATGCAACGCCATACTTCGGCATTCAGCCCCCATCCGTGCAGCAGCACAAGATGACAATTTCCTGTCCCAACGGTCTGCCACCAAAGCGTGTTCATCGATTACTGTTCTCTTTTTTCACAAGGAGGTTGTCTATGCTAACAGTGCCCGGCTCGTGCTGGCTATGCCGGATGCCGCTTGCACTCAGCCACTGGGGCGTCTGTTCCGTGTGCGAAAAGGGGATTGCGGGATGTGGCAATGTTTGTCCGCAGTGCGGCTTACCGGCCATTCATCCTCACCTGCCCTGCGGACGCTGCCTGCGCAGACCGCCGCCGTGGCAGACGCTGGTGGCGGTCTGCGGCTATACGCCGCCGGTGAGCCAGTTGGTGCATCAGCTGAAGTTTTCCCGCCGCAGTCAGCTGGCAAAACCGCTGGCCAGACTGTTGCTGCTGGCGCAGCTGCGGGCCAGGCGCAGCCGTGGGTTACCGAAGGTTGATATGCTGGTCTGCGTGCCGCTGTGGTCCCGGCGTCACTGGCGGCGCGGGTTTAACCAGAGCGACCTGCTCTGCCGTCCGCTGGCCCGCTGGCTGAACTGCCGCTATGTTCCGCAGGCTATTCGCCGGATCCGCGCCACTCCGGCGCAGCATCAGCTCAGCGCCAGATTGCGGAAACGTAACCTGCAGCACGCTTTTACGCTTGAATTACCGGTCGCCGGGTGCCATATCGCTGTGGTGGATGATGTCGTGACAACAGGCGCTACCGTCGCGGAACTCTCCCGCCTGCTTTTGCGAAGCGGCGCGGCGTCGGTTCAGGTATGGTGTCTGTGTCGAACCTTGTAGCGCCCTCAGGTTGGGCGTATTATACCCAGGTATTTTAGTCAACTATTAGGCCAATGCTATGATCCGTATTTCCGATGCTGCACAAGCGCACTTTGCCAAACTGCTGGCAAATCAGGAAGAAGGGACCCAGATCCGCGTGTTCGTGATCAACCCAGGCACCCCGAATGCAGAATGCGGCGTCTCTTATTGCCCACCGGATGCTGTGGAAGCAACTGACACTGCCCTGAAATTTGAGCAACTCACTGCCTATGTCGATGAGCTGAGCTCCCCGTATCTGGAAGATGCGGAAATTGATTTTGTGACCGACCAACTGGGTTCTCAGTTAACCTTGAAAGCGCCAAACGCCAAAATGCGCAAAGTAACCGACGATGCCCCACTGATGGAGCGCGTTGAGTACCTGCTGCAGTCCCAGATCAACCCGCAGCTGGCGGGCCACGGTGGTCGTGTCTCCCTGATGGAGATCACCGAAGACGGTCTGGCGATTCTGCAGTTCGGCGGCGGCTGTAACGGCTGTTCCATGGTCGACGTTACCCTGAAAGAAGGGATCGAGAAGCAGCTGCTGAACGAGTTCCCGGAGCTGAAAGGCGTGCGCGATCTTACCGAACACCAGCGCGGCGAACACTCCTACTACTGATTGCCCGTCTGTTTGCCCGGTGGCGCACTGCGCTTACCGGGCCTACAAACCTATCTCTCCTCGTTTTACCCTGCCTCATAACATGACCTGCGTCTCAGAATTCACATTTTGCCCGCCAGGGTCATTCTCAACCTGACCATGTTACCCGTATCATTCTCGCAGGCACTTAAACACCTTTACGCCGACCGACTAAGCTTAATGATTTAGAAGGCAGCCTGTCTTTGTGCCGTGAGTACGCCGTTCCCAGTTGGGGCAACATTACTATGTCGTTGAAATAATGACGTTACCCATAACAATATTTAAGGCCAGATAATCATGCCATTAGTCATCGTCGCTATCGGTGTCGTCCTGTTACTGCTCCTGATGATCCGTTTCAAAATGAACGGCTTCATTGCCCTTGTCCTGGTGGCACTTGCTGTCGGCCTGATGCAGGGTATGCCGCTGGTAAAAGTTATCAGCTCGATTAAAGCCGGCGTGGGCGGTACCCTCGGTAGCCTCGCGCTGATCATGGGCTTCGGCGCTATGCTGGGCAAACTGCTGGCCGACTGCGGTGGCGCGCAGCGCATCGCAACCACGCTGATTGCTAAATTCGGTAAGCAGCACATCCAGTGGGCAGTGGTATTAACCGGCTTCACCGTTGGTTTTGCGCTGTTCTACGAAGTGGGCTTCGTCCTGATGCTGCCGCTGGTGTTCACCATCGCCGCCTCTGCCAGCATTCCGCTGCTGTATGTGGGTGTACCGATGGCCGCGGCGCTGTCCGTGACTCACGGCTTCCTGCCGCCGCACCCGGGCCCGACCGCTATCGCCACCATCTTCCATGCGGACATGGGTAAAACCCTGCTGTTCGGTACTATCCTTGCGATCCCGACCGTCATTCTGGCCGGCCCGGTGTTTGCCCGCTGCCTGAAAGGCATCGACAAGCCGATCCCGGAAGGCCTGTACAGCGCGAAAACCTTCACTGAAGCAGAAATGCCAAGCTTTGCCGTCAGCGTCTGGACCTCTCTGGTACCGGTCGTACTGATGGCCCTGCGTGCCGTCTGCGAAATGGTGCTGCCGAAAGGCCATCCGGTTCTCGGCGTGGCTGAGTTCCTCGGTGACCCGGTCATGGCAACGCTGATTGCGGTCCTGATTGCGCTGTTCACCTTCGGTCTGAACCGTGGCCGCTCCATGGATCAGATCAACGACACCCTGGGCTCCTCGATCAAAATCATCGCCATGATGCTGCTGATTATCGGCGGTGGCGGTGCGTTCAAACAGGTTCTGGTTGATAGCGGCGTGGACAAGTACATCGCCTCCATGATGCATGACACCAACATCTCCCCTATCCTGATGGCCTGGTCTATCGCGGCGGTTCTGCGTATTGCTCTGGGTTCGGCCACCGTTGCGGCGATCACCGCGGGCGGTATTGTGGCACCTCTGATTGCCACCACCGGCGTCAGCCCTGAGCTGATGGTTATCGCGGTCGGTTCCGGTAGCGTGATCTTCTCTCACGTCAACGATCCGGGCTTCTGGCTGTTCAAGGAGTACTTCAACCTGACCATCGGTGAGACCATCAAGTCCTGGTCGATGCTGGAAACCATCATCTCCGTCTGCGGGCTGATCGGGTGTCTGCTGCTGGGTATGGTTGTTTGATGTGACAGTTGCCACCGGGCAATAAAAAACCCGCCATCTGGCGGGTTTTTTTATCACTTCTTCGCAGCCGCTTTTCGCCGCTTATCCAAATCCTTAATCAGCTTATTCACCCCCTCGTCAGCAAACATCGCCTCAAGAGAAGTTGAAAGCTTGCGACGCCAGTTCTTGTACTGATAGCTGGTGCCCGGAATGTTGACCGGTTCCGCCATGTCAATCCAGTCTTCCGGCTGTAGCCCCAGCAGGGCGCTGTTACTGTCGGCAATATAGCGCTGCAACCCGCGGTTGAGCGTCGGGGTCATCGACATCAACGACGCCTTGTGCCCGGTGCGTTTTGGCAGGCAGCCGTGCTCATGAAGTGCATCCAGCAGCCCCTGTTTGGACAGCTCGCGATCCTGATACAGCCCGCGCAGCATCACTTCGTCAGGGTAGAGCCCCAGCGTTTTGCCCAGGGTAAGGTCGCCGCTGTCCCACCAGCCACGAAGCGTAGGAAGGTCATGCGTCGTCGCGACTGCCATTGATTGTTCTGGATACGCCTCCGGCGCGCGGAAGTTCTTCTCAAGGTCGTTTTCAAAATAGAGCACTTTGTAGGAGTAAACGCCGCTGTCACGCAGCTTGCTGACGATTTCCACCGGGACGGTGCCGAGATCTTCCCCGATCACCATGCAGTTATGGCGCTTACTTTCCAGCGCGAGGATGGAGAGCAGATCGTCTACCGGATAGTGAACGTAAGCCCCGTGGTCGGCGGTTTCACCGTATGGGATCCACCACAGACGCAGGACCGACATCACGTGGTCGATACGCAGCGCGCCGCAGTTCTGCATGTTGGCACGCAGCAGCTCGATAAAGGGCTCATAGGCGCGGGCCGCGATGACGTGCGGGTCCATCGGCGGCAGGCCCCAGTTCTGACCCAGCGGGCCAAGGATATCCGGTGGCGCACCGACGGACGCTTTCAGGCAGTAGAGCTCGCGGTCGCACCAGGTCTCCGCCCCGCCCTCGGCCACGCCGACCGCCAGGTCACGGTACAGGCCAATCGGCATGTCGTAGCCCTGACTCTCCTGCCAGCAGGCGGCAAACTGGCTGTACGCCAGCCACTGCAGCCAGAGGTAGAAATCGACCTCGTCGGTATGCGCTTCGCAAAACGCTTTTACCGCCGGGGAGTCAACGGACTGGTACTGCTCAGGCCACACCGGCCAGCCCCAGCGCATTTCATCCTCTTTCACCTGATACGCATGCAGCGCATCGAATGCCGCCTGCCAGTACAGGCTCTCCCCTTCCCGGGCCACAAATTCGCGGAAGGCCGCCATCTGTTCGTCGTCACGCTGAGCAAAGCCTTTCCACGCCATGCGCAGGGCGGCCATCTTCAGCGCGGTGACGGACGCATAATCGACCCACTCGGCATCGCGGGCGCGTTGCAGCGCCTGCCGGGTGGTGTCCATCTTCCACCAGGCCTGCGCCTCGTCGCTGTTGCGGAAATCCTCCACGGCATTCACGTCGATATAAATCACGTTCAGCCAGCGGCGGGAAGAGGGGCTGTACGGGCTGGCGCTCTCCGGGTTCGCCGGATAAAGCGCATGGATCGGGTTGAGGCCGATAAAGGCCCCGCCGCGTTTGCCGATATCGGTCAGCATCTTCTGCAGATCGCCGAAGTCGCCAATGCCCCAGTTCGCCTCAGAGCGCAGGGTGTAGAGCTGCACGCAGGCACCCCACAGCTTCTTGCCCTCTTTCAGCGCCTGCGGCTCGTAGCAGCGCTTTGGCGCGACAATCACCCGGCAGTGCCAGCGATGATTGTCCTGAGTCAGCGTCAGGGTGTGGTAACCCTCCGGCAGTTTTGCCGGCAGGTTGAGATTTTTGCCGCCCGTGGCGTGGCCTTTGTGCTGATGCCCCTCTTCGGTGGTCAGCAGCCAGCTAAAGTCGCCGCTGCCTTCAATCATCAGCGGCATTTTTTTGCCCGCGGTATAGACCATCACGTTCGGGACGGCGGTTACCGCCGCTTTCGCGACGGGTTTGGCTTTGTGCATGGCATCCAGCAAACGCCTCTTGGTCTCAGCACCAATAGACTGCGGTTTACCATGAGCATTGATATAGCTGGGGCTGATCCCCGCCGCCAGGGCGGCATTATCGAGACGTTTACTTTCCATCGCGCTTCCTTAGCGTTTTGCCTGCCAGATACGGGCCTGGTAGTCGCGGATTGAGCGGTCAGAGCTGAACATGCCGCAGCGTGCGGTATTCAGAATGCACGCCCGGGTCCAGGCTTCCCGATCGCGATACAGGACGTCGACCTGTTTCTGGGCCTCAACGTAGCTCGCAAAATCGGCCATCAGCAGGTACGGGTCGCCGCCCTGTTTGCCGATGCTGTGCAGCATCTGGTCAAACGCGTGCTTGTCGCCGTCGCTGTATTTGCCGCTCTCCAGCTCCTTCAGTACCGCATCCAGCAGCTTGTCTTTTTTACGCCATTTCACCGGGTCGTACCCTTTGGCTTTAATGGCTTTCACCTCTTCCACAGTATGGCCGAAGATGAATATGTTCTCGTCGCCCACCTGCTCGGCAATCTCAACGTTGGCACCGTCCAGCGTCCCGACGGTCAGCGCGCCGTTCAGGGCCAGCTTCATGTTGCCGGTGCCGGAGGCCTCTTTACCCGCGGTAGAAATCTGCTCAGAGACATCCGCCGCCGGGATCAGCAGCTCCGCCGCCGAGACGCAGTAATCCGGCAGGAAGACCACTTTCAGCTTGTCGCCCACTTGCGGATCGTTGTTTACCGCGTCGGCCACTTTATTAATGGCGAAGATGATGTTTTTTGCCAGGTAATATCCTGGTGCCGCTTTCGCACCGAACAGGAACACGCGCGGCACGCGGTCGGCCTGCGGGTTCTCGCGGATCTCTTTGTACAGCGCCAGAATGTGCAGCAGGTTCAGGTGCTGACGTTTGTACTCGTGCAGACGTTTAATCTGGATATCAAAAATCGCGTTCGGGTTGATCTCAATCCCGGTACGGGTTTTGACGAACGCCGCCAGACGCACCTTGTTGTCCAGCTTGATGTTGCGGTAGGTCTCGCGGAACGCCGCATCGTCGGCCTGTTTTTCCAGCTTGATCAGCTGGTCGAGATCGTTAGCCCACTCGTTATCCAGCGTCTTATCCAGCAGCTCAGCAAGCTGAGGGTTGCACTGTTTGATCCAGCGACGCGGCGTGATGCCGTTGGTGACGTTGTGGAACTTGTTCGGCCACAGCTGGTGGTATTCCGGGAACAGATCCTTCACCACCAGGTCCGAGTGCAGCGCGGCCACGCCGTTCACCGCAAAGCCGCTGACCACGCACAGGTTGGCCATGCGAACCTGCTTGTCGAATACCACCGCCAGCTTCGCCCAGACGGCTTTATCCCCTGGCCAGGTTTTATCCACCAGTTTCTTAAAGCGGTTGTTGATCTCGTTGATCAGCTGCATATGGCGCGGCAGCAGGGTTTTAATCAGCTTCTCGTCCCAGCACTCCAGCGCCTCTGGCATCAGGGTGTGGTTGGTGTAGGCGAAGGTTTTGCTGGTGATCGCCCAGGCGTCGTCCCAGCTCATCTGATGCTCGTCGATCAGCACGCGCAGCAGTTCCGGGATGGCGATGGTCGGGTGGGTGTCGTTCAGCTGGATCACTTCGTAATCCGCCAGCTCTACCAGCTTACGGCCCGCCAGGTGGTGACGACGCAAAATGTCGGCCACGGAACAGGCGCACTGGAAGTACTGCTGCATCAGGCGCAGCTTTTTGCCCGCCAGATGGTTGTCGTTCGGGTAGAGCACTTTGGTCAGCTTGTCGGCGTCGATGCCCTGCTGCTCAGCACGCAGGAAATCGCCGTCATTAAATTTGGTCAGGTTGAACGGGTGAGCATGCGTTGCCTGCCACAGGCGCAGTGGCTGCGCCACGCCGTTACGGTAGCCCAGCACCGGCAGATCCCAGGCCTGGCCGGTAATGGTAAAGCCCGGCTCCCACTGGCCCGCTTTCGTCACTTTACCGCCAATGCCCACCTGTACATCCAGCGCTTCGTTGTGGCGGAACCACGGGTAGCTGCCGCGATGCCAGTCGTCCGGGGCTTCCATCTGCTGACCGCCCGCGAAGGACTGACGGAACAGGCCGTACTGATAGTTCAGACCATAGCCGGTCGCCGGCTGGCCCACAGTTGCCATCGAGTCGAGGAAGCAGGCCGCCAGACGACCCAGCCCACCGTTGCCCAGCGCCGGATCGATCTCCTCTTCCAGCAGGTCGGTCAGGTGGATGTTATGGGTATTCAGCACATCGCTGACCTCCTGATACCAGCCGAGGTTCAGCAGGTTGTTGCCGGTCAGACGGCCAATCAGAAACTCCATGGAGATATAGTTAACGTGGCGCTGGCCTTGCACGGGCTTCACCGCGGGTTGGGCGCTCAGCAGCTCGGCGAGCGCTCCGCTGACGGCCTGCCACCACTGGCGGGAGGTCATGTCTTCGGCGGCGTGCAAACCAAAACGCTGCCACTGACGCGTCAGGGCAGCCTGGAATTGAGCTTTGTTGAAAGTAGGCTGTGACATAGGGAATCTGCATCCTGTAGAGAGAAAATAAGGCGTTGGTGCTAGTGTGCCTGGCTCATCAGGGCTCTTCCTCCTCCTGCCGGGGATTAGACAGGGAGGAGTAGCAGGGATGAGCGATAAAGTGTGATCGCGGCCACTTTCTGCAGCGGGAGTGTGGGGCATTCACCGGGAGATTTCCCGGAAGGGGTTCAAAAAAATGAAATGCAGTTTCGCCTGGAATATATACGCGCGGAAATAATTACTTACCCTAAGTAATAACACTCAGAATTTACTCTATCCCGGAATGTTATTTTACGCGCGCAACCATTCCGGGACTTAATTAACTTTTCACCGCCTTTAGCTTCTCTGTTCCTTTTTATGCTTAACCTCCTGGAAACGCGCCATCCCAGTATCCATGCGCTTTCGAGGCCCATCAGAAAAGTTCCCTCACCCCTGCATATATTTTTGTGACCCAGTGCAAATTAAGGGACATAAAACCCCGACATAACTTGCAATAAAAGTCTTTCTGACCGACCTTATAAGGATTAATTACGAAGCGCAAAAAAAATCAAAAATCTCGATTTCCACACAGTGAAGTGAAACCTATGTTGATTCCGTCCAAATTAAGTCGCCCGGTTCGTCTTGACCATACTGTGGTCCGCGAACGCCTGCTGGCGAAACTTTCCGGCGCGAACAATTTTCGACTGGCGCTGGTAACGAGCCCTGCAGGCTACGGCAAAACCACGCTCATTTCACAGTGGGCTTCCGGCAAGACCGATCTCGGCTGGTACTCCCTCGATGAGGGCGATAACCAGCAGGAGCGTTTTGCCAGCTATCTGATCGCCGCCATTCAGCAGGCGACCAATGGACACTGTGTGACCAGCGAAGTGATGGTGCAAAAGCGCCAGTACGCCAGCCTCTCTTCCCTGTTTTCGCAGCTGTTTATTGAGCTGGCCGAATGGCATCGCCCGCTCTATCTGGTGATTGATGACTACCACCTGATCACTAACCCGGTTATCCACGAGTCGATGCGCTTTTTCCTGCGCCACCAGCCGGAAAACCTGACCCTGGTGATCCTGTCGCGCAACCTGCCGCAGCTGGGCATTGCCAACCTGCGGGTGCGCGATCAGCTGCTGGAAGTGGGCAGCCAACAGCTCTCCTTTACCCATCAGGAGGCAAAGCAGTTCTTTGACTGCCGCCTGAAATCCCCTATCGAGGTGGCTGAAAGCAGCCGCCTGTGCGACGACGTGGCAGGCTGGGCGACCGCCCTGCAGCTGATTGCCCTGTCGGCCCGACATAACAACAGCTCGACGCAGCAATCCGCCCGTCGCCTGTCGGGGATCAATGCCAGCCATCTCTCCGATTACCTGGTGGATGAGGTGCTCGACAGCGTCGATCAATCCACCCGTCAGTTCCTGCTGAAAAGCTCCCTGCTGCGCTCGATGAACGATGCGCTGATCGTGCGCGTCACCGGGGAAGATAACGGCCAGATGCGTCTGGAAGAGATCGAGCGTCAGGGGTTGTTCCTGCAGCGCATGGACGACTCCGGCGAGTGGTTCAGCTACCACCCACTGTTTGGCAGCTTCCTGCGCCAACGCTGTCAGTGGGAGCTGGCCACCGAATTACCGGAAATCCACCGCGCCGCCGCCGAGAGCTGGATGGCGCAGGGCTTCCCGAGCGAGGCCATTCACCACGCCCTTGCAGCGGGCGATGCCCATATGCTGCGCGATATTCTGCTCAATCACGCCTGGAGCCTGTTTAACCACAGCGAGCTGGCCCTGCTGGAGGAGTCATTAAAAGCGCTGCCGTGGGAGAGCCTGCTGGAGAACCCGCGTCTGGTGCTACTGCAGGCCTGGCTGATGCAGAGCCAGCACCGCTACAGCGAAGTGAATACCCTGTTGGCCCGCGCCGAGCAGGAGATGAAAGGCGAGATGGACGCCGCCCTGCATGGCGAATTCAACGCCCTACGCGCGCAGGTGGCCATCAACGACGGCAACCCGGAAGAGGCTCAGCGCCTGGCTCTGGGGGCGCTGGAGGCGCTGCCGCTGGCGAACTTCTACAGCCGTATCGTTGCCACTTCGGTGCATGGCGAAGTGTTGCACTGTAAGGGCGACCTTACCCACTCCCTGTCGCTGATGCAGCAGACGGAACAGATGGCGCGTCGCCATGACGTCTGGCATTACGCCCTGTGGAGCCTGATCCAGCAGAGCGAAATTTTGTTTGCCCAGGGCTTCCTGCAGGCCGCCTGGGAGACCCAGGAGAAAGCCTTCACCCTGATCCGCGATCAGCACCTGGAACAGCTGCCGATGCACGAGTTCCTGCTGCGCATTCGCGCTCAGCTGCTGTGGGCCTGGGCCCGACTGGACGAAGCCGAAACCACCGCCCGTCATGGGGTGAATGTGCTCTCCACCTATCAGCCGCAGCAGCAGCTGCAGTGTCTGGGCCTGCTGGTGCAGTGCTCGCTGGCGCGCGGCGATCTGGACAACGCCCGTAACCACCTTAACCGTCTGGAGAACCTGCTCGGCAACGGTCAGTATCACAGCGACTGGGTGTCCAACGCCGATAAGGTACGGGTGATTTACTGGCAGATGACCGGCGACAAAAAATCGGCGGCCAACTGGCTGCGCCAGACGCCGAAGCCGGAGTTTGCCAATAACCACTTCCTGCAGAGCCAGTGGCGCAACATTGCCCGGGCGCAGATCCTGTTAGGCGAATTTGAACCGGCTGAGATGGTGCTGGAAGAGTTAAATGAAAATGCCCGCAGCCTGCGTCTGATGAGCGATGTGAACCGCAACCTGCTGCTGCAGAACCAGCTTTACTGGCAGTCCGGTCGCAAGAATGACGCTCAGCGCGTGCTGCTCGAAGCGCTGCAGCTGGCGAACCGCACCGGGTTTATCAGCCACTTTGTGATTGAAGGCGAGACCATGGCGCAGCAGCTGCGCCAGCTGATTCAGCTCAACACCCTGCCGGAGCTGGACCAGCATCGTGCCCAGCGTATCCTGCGGGAGATTAACCAGCATCACCGCCACAAGTTTGCCCATTTCGATGAGACCTTCGTGGAGCGTCTGCTGACCCATCCGGAAGTGCCGGAACTGATCCGCACCAGCCCGCTGACCCAGCGTGAGTGGCAGGTGCTGGGGCTGATCTACTCAGGCTACAGCAACGAGCAGATTGCCGGTGAGCTGGCCGTGGCGGCCACCACCATCAAAACGCATATCCGCAATCTGTATCAGAAGCTGGGCGTCGCCCACCGTCAGGATGCGGTGCTGCATGCGCAGCAGCTGTTGAAGATGATGGGGTACGGGGTGTAATTCATTGCCCGGCGGCGCTACGCTTGCCGGGCCTACGGTTTCCCAGATTTCAGCACAGCTCTAACTGCAACTTATTATCCCGAATCACTTTCAGCACCCCTTCAGGCGGCATCACGTCGGTATAGACCGCGTTCACCATGCTGATGCTGCCCATATTGACCATCGCGTTACGGCCAAACTTCGAGTGATCCACCACCAGCATCACGTGGCGCGAGTTCTCAATGATCGCCCGCTTGGTGCGCACTTCATGATAGTCAAACTCCAGCAGTGAACCGTCGGTATCGATGCCGCTGATGCCGAGGATGCCGAAGTCGAGGCGGAACTGGGAGATAAAGTCGAGGGTTGCTTCGCCAATAATGCCGCCGTCACGGCTGCGCAGCTCGCCGCCCGCCAGGATGATGCGAAAATCCTCTTTCTGCATCAGGGTGGTGGCCACGTTAAGGTTGTTGGTGACAACCCGCAGGTTCTCATGGTTCAGCAGGGCGTGGGCCACCGCTTCCGGCGTGGTGCCGATGTCGATAAACAGCGTCGCGCCGTTCGGGATCTGGCTCGCCACCTTGCGGGCAATGCGCTCCTTCTCGGAGGTCTGCGTCGCCTTGCGATCGTGCCAGGGGGTATTCACCGAGCTGGACGGCAGCGCCGCGCCGCCGTGGTGGCGCAGAATGCGGTTCTGGTCGGCCAGATCGTTGAGGTCCCGACGGATGGTCTGCGGGCTGACGGCAAACTGCTCCACCAGCTCTTCGGTGCTGACGTATCCCTGCTTTTTCACCAGATCAATAATGGCGTCATGACGTTGTGTTTGTTTCATCAGAGTTCCCTGCCAGAATTATGTTCGTTTTCGCGCATGTAGCGTATCGGCAAACGCCATCGCCAGCCCGACCGCCAGTCCGGCCACGTGGGCACCGTTGGCAATCGCCATTCCAAACAGATCAAACCATCCGGCAATAATCCAGATTAAGGCAAAGGCCATTAACCCGCGCGGCAGATAAATCCCGCTCTGCGGATCGCGCTCGCCGCGCAGCCAGACATAGCCCATCAGGGCGTAGACCACGCCGGAGAGGCCGCCAAACCACGGGCCGCCAAACTTATGCTGGATAAAGCCGCTGAGCAACGCGCTGATAAGGGTGAGGACGATGAGCTTGCCGCTGCCGAGCCGTTTCTCCACCGCCCCGCCGAGATACCACCACCACAGCAGGTTAAAGAGGATATGCATAATCGAGAAGTGCATCAGCGCGTGGGTGAAGTAGCGCCAGAACTCGAACTCAACCGAGGCGTCATACGGCCAGGCCAGCATCAGCATCACCTGCTGATCGCCCACCACGCTCATCAGAATGAAGACCAGGATACAGGCCGCCATTAATACCAGGGTGAACGGCCCCGCGCGTTCGCGCAGGGTCGCCAGGAAAGGAAAGCGCTGGTAGTGCAGCCCGCTGCCGGTATGGCCCGACTGCCAGCTTGCCGCCAGATAGCGCGCATCGCCGGGGTTTTCCAGAAAACGCGCCAGTTCGGCGTTGACCCGGGCAGCCTGGCTCTCATCCGCCAGCCAGACGTCGGTCTGGTTATGTTGTTGAATGGTGAGGATAACACCCTGCGTCGCCATGTAGTCGACAAACGCCTGGGCGACGCGCGGGTTGGTAAAAGAGGTAATCATCAGCATCGGCGACAGTCGCTTATTCCACACAAAAGGGGACAGTATATACCCTAAATGCCGGCGTGCTCGACTTCTGCCGGGAAATGACGGTGCCATGCATCGAATCCGCCGTCCACGCTGTAGACCGCTTCAAAGCCCTGCTGCAGCAGGTATTGCGCCGCGCCTTTGCTGCTGTTGCCGTGATAGCACATCACCATCACCGGGGTCTCGAAGTCGTTTTCCTGCATAAAGGTGCTCAGAGAGGCGTTGGTCAGGTGAAACGCGCCCGGCGTATGGCCCATCGCAAAGCTTTGCGGATCGCGGATATCGACCAGCACTGCCAGTCCCTGATGCATCTTCTGGTGGGCTTCTTCTACATTAATACATTCAAAATGTTCCATGGTGCTCTCTGTTGTCTATTCAGGTGCAGTGCGGCCTGATGCCTTCACTATATTATCGGCTAGTGTAAGTCCTGGCGGCGGGTAAACGCCATTATGTTAGCTGTATCACTCAAAATTGTTTTTTTGATGTTACTAAAATCCATTTCCTTTGCTAATATGAGCGATATCGAACATTTTTGAGCTTTAACGAAAGTGCGTGAGGATACAATGGAAACCAAAGATCTGATTGTTATCGGTGGCGGAATCAACGGAGCGGGCATTGCGGCGGACGCTGCCGGCCGCGGCTTATCTGTCCTGATGCTGGAAGCGCAGGATCTCGCCTGCGCCACCTCCTCCGCCAGCTCTAAGCTGATCCACGGTGGCCTGCGTTATCTGGAGCATTACGAGTTCCGCCTGGTCAGTGAAGCGCTGGCCGAGCGTGAAGTGCTGTTGAAAATGGCCCCCCATATCGCGACCCCAATGCGTTTTCGTCTCCCGCACCGCCCGCATCTGCGTCCGGCGTGGATGATCCGCATCGGTCTGTTTATGTACGATCACCTGGGTAAACGCACCAGCCTGCCCGCCTCTGCCGGTGTGCGTTTTGGCGCAGACTCGGTGCTGAAGCCTGAAATCGTGCGCGGATTCGAATATTCCGACTGCTGGGTGGACGATGCCCGCCTGGTGCTCGCTAACGCGCAAATGGTTGAACGCAAAGGCGGTGAGGTGAAAACCCGCACCCGCGCGGTCTCCGCGCGTCGCGAAAACGGGATGTGGATCGTCGAGGCCGAAGATATTGATACCGGCGAGCGTTTCAGCTGGCAGGCGCGCGGTCTGGTGAACGCTACCGGCCCGTGGGTGAAACAGTTCTTTGACCAGGGGATGCAGCTCCCGTCGCCGTATGGCATCCGCCTGATCAAGGGCAGCCATATCGTGGTGCCGCGGGTGCATACCCAGAAGCAGGCCTATATCCTGCAAAACGAAGATAAGCGCATCGTGTTTGTGATCCCGTGGATGGATGAGTTCTCTATCATCGGCACCACCGACGTGGAGTACAAAGGCGATCCGAAAAGCGTCGCCATTGACGAGAGCGAAATCAGCTATCTGCTGAAAGTCTATAACGCCCACTTTAAGAAATCGCTGGGGCGTGACGATGTGGTCTGGAGCTATTCCGGGGTGCGTCCGCTGTGCGATGACGAGTCCGACTCACCGCAGGCCATCACCCGCGATTACACCCTTGATATTCACGATGACCACGGCAAGGCGCCGCTGCTGTCGGTGTTTGGCGGCAAGCTGACCACCTATCGTAAGCTGGCTGAGCATGCGATGGAAAAACTGGCTCCGTTCTATCAGGGTATCGGCCCGGCGTGGACCAAAGGCGCAGTGCTGCCCGGCGGTGATATCGGCGGCAACCGCGATGACTACGCGGCGAAATTGCGTCGTCGCTATCCGTTTATCAGCGAATCCATGGCCCGGCACTTTGCCCGCACCTACGGTAGCAACAGTGAGGTGATCCTGAATGAGGCGAAGGATCTCAGCGATCTGGGGGAGCATTTCGGTCACGAGTTCTACGAGGCGGAGTTGCGCTATTTAGTCGACCACGAGTGGGTACGCCGCGCGGACGATGCGCTGTGGCGTCGTACAAAGCAGGGGATGTGGCTGAATGCGGAGCAGGAGTCCCGCGTGGCGCTGTGGCTGGCCCAGCGTGCGGCAAAGCGTGAGCTGTCGTTGGCGTCCTGAGAGTAATGCCCGGTGGCGCTAACGCTTACCGGGCCTACAAAAGACACAGGATCGTAGGCCGGGTAAGGCGAAGCCGCCACCCGGCATTTTTTACAACCTAACCGGATCAATATGCCAGATGGTGTCGGCATACTCTTTGATGGTTCTGTCTGACGAGAAGTAGCCCATGTTGGCGATGTTGTGCATCGCTTTTGTGGTCCACTCTTCCGGCTTGCGATACAGCTCATCAACCCTGTCCTGACAGTCCACATAGCTGCGGTAGTCCGCCAGCACCTGGTAATGGTCCCCGAAGTTAATCAGTGAATCCACCAGGTCGCGATAGCGGCCAGGCTCGTCCGGGTTGAACAGGCCAGTGCCGATCTGGGTCAGCACCTGACGCAGCTCTTCATCCTGCTCGTAATAATCACGCGGCGAGTAGCCCTTCGCACGCAGCGCTTCAACCTCTTCCGTGGTGTTACCGAAGATGAAGATATTCTCTTCGCCCACATGCTCCAGCATCTCGACATTCGCGCCATCCAGCGTGCCGATGGTCAGCGCGCCGTTAAGGGCAAATTTCATGTTACTGGTGCCGGAGGCTTCAGTGCCCGCGGTGGAGATCTGCTCGGAGAGATCGGCAGCCGGGATGATCAGCTGTGCCAGGCTTACGCTGTAGTTCGGGATAAAGACGACCTTCAGCTTGTCACCAATCTGCGGATCGTTGTTGATCACCTTCGCCACGTCGTTGATCAGGTGAATGATGTGCTTCGCCATGTAGTACGCCGAGGCGGCTTTACCGGCGAAGATGTTCACGCGCGGCACCCAGTCGGCATCAGGATCGGCCTTGATGCGGTTGTAGCGGGTGATCACGTGCAGCACGTTCATCAGCTGACGTTTGTACTCATGGATACGTTTGATCTGCACGTCGAACAGCGCTTTCGGGTTGGCGACCACGTTCAGGTGCAGCGCCATCCATACCGCCAGCCGCTTCTTGTTCAGCAGCTTGGCATCACGTACCGCTTTATTCACCGTCGGGAAGTCAGAGTGCTGTTCCAGCTCACTCAGCTGGCTTAAATCGGTACGCCAGTTGCGGCCAATGTTCTCATCCAGCACCTCGGAGAGCGGCTGGTTCGCCAGCGCCAGCCAGCGACGCGGCGTCACGCCGTTGGTCACGTTGCAGAAGCGCATCGGGAAGATTTTGGCGAAGTCGGCAAACAGCGACTGCACCATCAGGTTGGAGTGCAGCTCCGACACGCCGTTGACCTTGTGGCTGATCACCACCGCCAGCCACGCCATGCGTACCCGACGGCCGTTGGACTCTTCAATGATGGAGGTGCGGCTCAGCAGACCGGTGTCGTGCGGATACTGCTCCTGCAACGTTTTCAGGAAGAAGTCGTTAATTTCAAAGATGATCTGCAGGTGGCGCGGCAGGATTTTGCCGAGCATGTCCACCGGCCAGGTTTCCAGCGCTTCGCTCATCAACGTGTGGTTGGTGTAAGAGAAGACCTGGCAGGTCACCTCGAACGCCTCGTCCCAGCTGAATTTGTGCTCATCGATCAGCACGCGCATCAGTTCCGGGATCGACAGCACCGGGTGGGTATCGTTGAGGTGGATCGCGGTTTTTTCCGCGAGGTTGGCGTAGGTTTTGTGCAGCTGGTAGTGGCGGCTCAGGATGTCCTGGATGGTCGCGGAGACCAGGAAGTACTCCTGACGCAGACGCAGCTCGCGCCCGGAATAGGTCGAGTCGTCCGGGTACAGCACGCGGGAGACGTTCTCGGAGTGGTTTTTATCTTCCACTGCCGCGAAGTAGTCGCCCTGGTTGAATTTACCGAGGTTAATCGCGCTACTGGCCTGGGCATTCCACAGACGCAGCGTGTTGGTCGCGTCGGTGTCGTAGCCGGGGATAATCTGGTCGTAGGCCACGGCCAGGATCTCTTCGGTTTCGACCCAGCGGATTTTTTTACCTTCCTGCTGGATACGGCCACCGAAGCGGACCTTATAGCGGGTGTTGTGGCGCTTGAACTCCCACGGGTTACCGTACTCCAGCCAGTAGTCCGGGGACTCTTTCTGCCGTCCATCGACGATGTTCTGTTTGAACATGCCGTAATCGTAGCGAATACCGTAGCCACGTCCCGGCAGGGCGAGGGTCGCCAGCGAATCGAGGAAGCAGGCCGCCAGGCGACCAAGACCGCCGTTGCCTAAGCCGGGGTCGTTCTCTTCGTCAATCAACTCTTCTAAATCCAGCCCCATCTCTTCCAGCGCGGTTTTGACGTCGTCATAGATACCGAGCGACAACAGGGCATTGGAGAGGGTACGGCCAATCAAAAACTCCATCGACAGATAGTAAACCTGACGGGTCTCCTGTGAGAGCTGGGCGCGGTTAGAGCGCAGCCAGCGCTCAACCAGCCGGTCGCGTACCGCAAACAGGGTGGCGTTGAGCCATTCGTGTTTGTTGGCAATCACCGGATCTTTGCCGATGGTGAACATCAGCTTGTAAGCGATCGAGTGCTTTAACGCCTCAATGCTCACCGTGGGAGACGCATAGGAAAAAGGTGCATTCATATCTCTGATTCCAGCATTGTTACATCAAGCGTTGATAAAGATCGCGGTAGGACTGCGCCGCAACTTGCCAGCTAAAATCCATGGCCATCGCCTGGCGCTGAACAAAACGCCACAAAGAAGGACGAGACCACAATACAAAGGCACGACGAATCGCGCGTAACAGCGACCAGGCATTACTGTCCTCAAAGACAAATCCGCTGGCGATTCCGTCTGCCAGGTTCTCCAGCGAGGTGTCGGATACGGTATCCGCCAGCCCGCCGGTACGCCGCACCAGCGGCAGCGTGCCGTACTTCAGGCCATACAGCTGGGTTAAGCCGCAGGGCTCAAAACGACTCGGCACCAGGATAACGTCGGCCCCCGCCATGATGCGGTGCGAGAAGGCTTCGTGATAGCCAATCTGCACCCCAACCTGGCCCGGATGCTCGGCGGCCGCCGCGAGGAAGCCCTCCTGCAATACCGGATCGCCCGCGCCCAGCAGCGCCAGCTGCCCACCCTGCTCCAGCAGGCCCGGCAGCGCCTCCAGCACCAGATCCAGCCCTTTCTGACTGGTCAGACGGCTCACCACCGCAAACAGCGGCACCTTGTCGTTGACCTTCAGCCCCATGGCGACCTGCAGCTGACGTTTGTTCTCGGCCTTATCTTCCACGGAATCACGGTTGTAGCGTGCGCCCAGCAGCAGATCGGTCTCCGGACTCCAGATTTTTTCATCCACGCCGTTGAGAATGCCCGACAGGCGCCCTTCGCGTTGACGTTGCGCGAGCAGCCCCTCCATGCCGTTGCCAAACTGCGGCTCGGTGATCTCCCGTGCGTAGGTCGGGCTGACGGCGGTGATGTGATCCGCGTAGTACAGCCCGGCCTTGAGGAACGAAATCTGCCCGTTGAACTCCAGCCCATGAATATTAAAGAACGACCATGGCAGATCGATGTCATCCATATGTTTGGCTAAATAGAGCCCCTGATAGGCCAGGTTATGCACGGTAAAGACCGACTTTGCCGGATGGCCACGCGCCGCCAGGTACGCCGGCACGAGCCCGGCGTGCCAGTCGTGGGCATGCACCACGTCCGGGCGCCAGAACGGATCCAGCCCGGAGGCCATCTCCGCTCCGACCCAGCCGAGCAGCGCGAAACGCAGCACATTGTCGGTATAGGCAAATAAGTTAGTGTCGTGGTACGGGCTCCCTGGGCGGTCATACAGATGCGGCGCGTCAATCAGGTAGATGCCCACGCCATTGTAATGACCAAACAGTAATGTGATGCGCCCGGCAAAGGTATCGCGGCGGCTGACAATCTGGGCGTCAGGGATGCCGCGACGAATATCGGGAAAAGCGGGTAACAGCACGCGAGTATCGACCCCACCGGCAATTTGCGCCGCCGGTAGCGCACCAATCACATCCGCCAACCCGCCGGTTTTCAGCAACGGGAACATCTCAGAACAAACGTGTAAAACCTGCATCATCGCTCCTGTTTGATCTGCAGTTTACGCAGCATTTCACGCGTAACCAGCACGATGCCTTCTTCTGAGCGGTAGAAACGGCGCGCGTCCTCTTCCGCATTTTCTCCAATTACCATGCCTTCCGGAATGATGCAGGCACGGTCGATAACGCAACGACGCAGGCGGCACGAGCGGCCAACCCAGACGTCGGGTAACAATACTGACGAATCAATATTGCAGAAGGAGTTCACCCGCACGCGCGGGAACAGTACCGACTGCACCACCACCGAGCCCGAGATAATGCACCCGCCGGAGACCAGCGAGTTCAGCGTCATGCCGTGGCTGCCCGAACGGTCCTGGACAAATTTTGCCGGCGGCAGCGATTCCATATGGGTACGGATCGGCCAGTTATGGTCGTACATGTCCAGTTCCGGGGTCACCGACGCCAGATCGAGGTTCGCCTTCCAGTACGCCTCCAGGGTGCCGACATCGCGCCAGTAAGGTTCTGAATTCGGATCGGACTGCACGCAGGACAATGGGAACGGATGTGCATAGGCCATGCCAGATTTGGTGATTTTCGGAATGATATCTTTGCCGAAGTCGTGGCTGGATTTTTCATCCTTGTCGTCTTCTTCCAGCAGCTGGTAAAGGTAATCTGCATCAAAGACATAGATACCCATACTGGCCAGCGCTTTGGTGTCATCCCCTGGCATTGACGGCGGGTTCGCCGGTTTTTCAACGAACTCGATCACTTTATCGTTTTCGTCTACCGCCATTACGCCAAAGGCCGTCGCTTCAGCAACGGGCACCGGCATACAGGCCACGGTGCAGCGCGCCCCTTTTTCGACGTGGTCGATGAGCATGCGCGAGTAGTCCTGCTTGTAGATGTGGTCCCCGGCGAGGATCACTACGTACTCGGCGTCGTAGCGACGGATGATATCGAGGTTTTGCGTCACCGCATCGGCGGTACCGCGGTACCAGTTTTCACCGTGAACGCGCTGTTGGGCAGGTAACAGGTCGACAAACTCGTTCATCTCCTCACTGAAGAACGACCAGCCGCGCTGAATATGCTGCACCAGAGTGTGTGACTGGTACTGGGTGATCACGCCAATACGGCGAATGCCTGAGTTCAGGCAGTTTGACAGGGCAAAATCGATAATACGGAATTTACCGCCGAAGTGAACGGCGGGCTTGGCGCGCTTAATGGTTAAATCTTTTAATCGGGTACCGCGGCCGCCAGCCAGAATCAGGGCAACAGATTTTAATGGCAGCTGGCGCGCCAACATTAGAGGGTCGTTCTTATCTAACCTAACCATGATCAACTCCTTTTATTATCATCTCTGGAATACACATACACCGTGCGCAGGCCCATGCCAGGCAGTCATAACGACCGGATTATCCTCTCCGGCAAATGGGGGGATAGCCCGCCACTCCCCTTCGGGTAAAACTATTTCTGCGACCTCATCTGTGGCGTTAAGCGTGATAAGCCAGCTATCCGAAAGCAGGATTTGCAGGCACGGCACGCCGCTTTGCCACTCACGCGCGTCTAACGGTTGCGCCTTTTTATTCAACCAGCGAACATTGCCGTCGCCCTCTTCCCACCACTGATTCAGGGTGAGCGCCGGGATCTGCTGACGCAGATGGATCAGCGCAGCGGTAAAGTCGGCTAATCCACTGTTGGCCTGTTGCCAGTCCAGCCAGGTTAACGGGTTGTCCTGGCAATACGCATTGTTGTTACCGTGCTGGCTGTGGCCATGTTCATCGCCTGCCAGCAACATCGGCGTTCCTTGCGACAAAAGCAGCGTGGTGAGCAGCGCGTGCACGCTGGCGCGGCGTCGCTCAATCACATTCAGATTGCCACTTAATCCTTCTATACCATGGTTAAAACTGTGGTTATTGAAGGTACCGTCACGATTTTCTTCGCCATTGGCTTCATTGTGTTTCTGATTGAAACAAACGCAGTCACGCAGGGTGAACCCATCGTGTGCGGTGACCAGGTTGATCGACGCGGAGGGCAGTCGCCCGTTGCGCCTGAACAGATCGCTGGAAGCGGCGAAACGCCCGGCAAACTGACCGAGTGACAGATCCCGCGCCAGCCAGAAGCGGCGCGCGGCATCACGATAGTGGTCGTTCCACTCGGCAAACAGCGGCGGGAAATTCCCCACCTGATAGCCGCCAGGGCCGATATCCCAGGGCTCTGCAATCAGCTTCACGCCCGACAGCAGCGGGCAGTTCTTAATCGCCTCAAACAGCGGCGCCTGCTGACTGTATTCCGGCGTGCGTCCCATCACCGGCGCCAGGTCAAAACGAAAGCCGTCAATGTGGAACGTCTCCACCCAGTACTTCAGGCATTCATACGCGTACTGCGCCACCGCCGGATGGCTGAGGTTGAGCGTGTTACCGCAACCGGTCCAGTTGTGGTAATCGCCATCTTCCCTTAACCAATAATAGCTAGGGTTATCAATTCCGCGCAGGGAGAACGTCGGGCCTTCCAGATCCAGTTCCGCGCTGTGGTTCAGCACGATATCCAGAATGACCTCAATACCCGCTTCGTGCAGCGCCTTCACCGCATCACGAAACTCATCTCGCGCCTGCTCGGGATGCGAGGCGTAGCGCGGATCGAGGGCAAACATGGCCATCGGGTTGTAGCCCCAGTAATTGCTCAGACCGAGGCGCTGCAAACGCGGCTCAGAGGCGAAATGGGCTACCGGTAATAATTCCAGGGCGGTGATCCCGAGATGCTTAAAATAGGCAATCATCACCGGATGACCGAGCGCCCGGTAGGTGCCGCGGATCTCCTCCGGAATGCCGGGGTGCAGATACGTCAGCCCCTTAACGTGGGCCTCATAGATAACCGTCCTGCCCCAGGGAATATTGGGGGCAGCGTCCTCTTCCCAGTCGTAACGATCGTCGCAGACCACCACGCTTTTAGGTGCCGACGCGGCACTGTCCCGGTGATCGGGAGTATGTTTGCCGGCATGCAGCAGGACGTCATCGTCCAGCGTGCCCTCGACCTGACAGGCGCAGGGGTCGAGCAGCAGTTTGGCCGGGTTAAAAAACAGCCCTTTTGCCGGATCCCACTGGCCATGAACCCGGAAGCCATACCGCGTGCCGGGTCTGGCATGTTCAAGGTAGCCATGCCAGATATCGCCACTGCGGGCCACCAGGTCGTAGCGGTGTTCAATGCCTTTGCCGTCAAACACGCAGAGTTCAACCCGATCCGCATGGGCGGAAAAGAGGGTGAAGTTCACCCCTTTGCCGTCGTAGCTTGCACCGAGCGGTGACGGGCTACCTGCAGCGAGCTGCGTCATTCCCCCTCCCGCACCAGCCAGATCGTGGACAGCGGCGGCAGGGTGAGGCTCAGGGACTGTGGTCGACCATGGCTCTCCTGCTCATCGCTCTGCACCAGTCCGCCATTGCCCGCGTTGCTGCCGTGGTAATGCATGGAGTCGGTGTTCAGCACTTCACGCCATTTGCCAGGCTGATTGATGCCGAAACGGTAGTGATGACGCGTGACCGGGGTGAAGTTACTGGCGACGATGATTTCGTTGCCCGCCTTGTCACGACGGACAAAGATCAGCACCGAGCGCTCGTTGTCGTCCACCACCAGCCACTCGAAGCCGTAATCATCAAAGTCCAGCTCGTGCAGGGCCTTGTGGTGGCGATAGGTATGGTTAAGGTCGCGGACCAGGCGTTGCACGCCGTGGTGCCAGTTGTCGCCCCCTTCCAGCAGGTTCCAGTCAAGGCTGGTGTCGTGGTTCCACTCGCGGCCTTGGGCGAACTCGTTGCCCATAAACAGCAGTTTTTTGCCTGGGAAGGCGAACATCCAGCCGTAGTAGGCACGCAGGTTGGCAAACTTCTGCCAGGCGTCGCCCGGCATGCGGTCGAGAATCGATTTTTTGCCGTGGACCACTTCGTCGTGGGAGAGCGGCAGAACAAAGTTTTCGGTGCTGTTGTAGAGCATACCGAAGGTCAGTTTATTGTGGTGGAACTGGCGATGGACCGGATCCAGCTTCATGTAATCCAGGGTGTCGTGCATCCAGCCGAGGTTCCACTTGAACCAGAAGCCGAGGCCGCCCATCGAAGGTGGTCGGGAGACGCCCGGAAAGTCCGTGGACTCTTCCGCCATTGTCACCGCGCCCGGCGTCTGCTCGCCGAGAATGCGGTTGGTGTTACGCAGGAACTCAATGGCTTCGAGGTTTTCACGCCCGCCGAATTCGTTCGGGATCCACTCCCCCTCTTTGCGGCTGTAGTCGCGATAGATCATCGAGGCGACGGCATCCACGCGCAGGGCATCAATACCGAAACGCTCGATCCAGTAGAGCGCGTTGCCCACCAGATAGTTGGTCACTTCCCGACGACCATAGTTGTAGATCAGGGTGTTCCAGTCCTGATGATAGCCTTCGCGAGGATCGCTGTGCTCATACAGGTTGGTGCCATCGAACTCCGCCAGACCAAAGTCATCGGACGGGAAGTGGCCCGGCACCCAGTCGAGGATCACGTTCAGCCCGGCGGCGTGGGCGGCGTTGATAAAGTAACGGAAGTCATCCCGGGTGCCGAAGCGGCGGGTCGGGGCATACATGCCGGTCGGCTGATAGCCCCAGCTGCCGTCAAACGGGTGTTCGTTAATTGGCAGCAGCTCCAGATGGGTAAAGCCCATCCATTTCACATACGGGATCAGCTGGTCGGCCAATTCCCGGTAGCTGAGCCAGAAGTTGTTATCGGTATGACGACGCCAGGAGCCAAGATGGACTTCATAAATGGAGATCGGCATATCGAACTGGTTGGCCCGGATGCGCTCTTCGCTCTGGGCAACCTTCTCCGGCAGACCACAAATGAGTGATGCGGTTTCCGGGCGCATCTGCGCTTCGAAGGCATAGGGGTCAGCTTTGATCCGCAGCTTGCCGTGGGCATCGATCAGCTCGTATTTGTACAGCTGGCCGTTTTGCGCACCCGGGATAAACAGCTCCCAGATGCCGGTCTCGCCACGCAGGCGCATCGGGTGGCGACGGCCATCCCAGTAGTTGAACTGCCCCACTACGGAGACACGGCGGGCATTCGGTGCCCAGACGGTAAAGCGGGTGCCGGTCACGCCGTCCATGGTATCGGCGTGGGCGCCGAGCGTCTCATAAGGACGCAGGTGCGTCCCTTCCGACAGCAGCCAGGCATCCATATCCTGCAACAGCGGACCGAAGCGATAGGGATCGTCGATCAGGTTTTGCTGGCCATGCCAGATGACGGCGAGCTGATAACGGAAGACATTTTTACGGCGGGCCATCACGCCAGCGAAGAAGCCGCGTGAATCAATACATTCGAGTTTACCGACCTTGCGACCGGTTTTGGGTTCGATGACCCACACTTCCGTCGCGTCAGGTAGCAGTGCCCGGACTTCCAGTCCAGCGTCAGTGCGGTGCATGCCAAGTACAGAAAATGGATCCGCAAAGTGACCCGCAATAAGCGCATTAATCACGTCTCTATCAATACGAACGGACATGGTATTCATCCTGTTTTTCTAGTTGCCGCCCCTGTCGCGCACCGGGTACGACCTTAATGTGACCTGAACGGAACAGCACCTTGTGCATCCTCTCTGTTCCATCCAACCTCCAGGCGGAATATGTGACATCCCGCATAAAGCATAGCCAACGCTTTATATGACTCCCGAAAAATAATGAATCATTTGCGTTTTCGTCCTTTAGTACGCAAAAAAAGGGGTGATAAATCACCCCTAAGTATTAAGTATTTATTACGCCAGTTGGCGTAGCATCCGGCGCAGCGGCTCGGCGGCACCCCACAAAAGCTGGTCGCCGACGGTAAAGGCGGAAAGGTACTCCGGCCCCATATTTAGTTTACGCAGACGTCCTACAGGGGTAGATAATGTGCCGGTGACCGCAGCCGGGGTCAGTTCACGCATGGTGATGTCGCGGTCGTTAGGGATGACTTTTGCCCACGGGTTATGCGACGCGAGCAATTCCTCCACAGTTTGTATGGATACATCTTTTTTCATTTTAATTGTGAATGCCTGGCTGTGGCAGCGCAGCGCGCCGATGCGCACGCACAGACCGTCAACCGGGATCACCGAAGAGGTACGCAGGATTTTGTTGGTCTCGGCCTGGCCTTTCCACTCTTCGCGGGTCTGGCCGTTGTCCAGCTGCTTGTCGATCCACGGGATCAGGCCACCGGCCAGCGGTACGCCGAAGTTATCCACCGGCAGCTCGCCGCTGCGGGTCAGCTGAGTAACTTTACGCTCGATATCGAGAATAGCGGACGCCGGATTGGCCAGCTCTTCTGCCACGCTGTGCTGCAGCTGGCCCATCTGGGTCAGCAGCTCGCGCATATGACGCGCACCGCCGCCGGATGCCGCCTGGTAGGTGGCGACAGAAACCCACTCCACCAGATCCTGGGCAAACAGACCGCCCAGCGACATCAGCATCAGGCTGACCGTACAGTTACCGCCAACGAAGGTTTTCACGCCGTTATTCAGGCCGTGCGTGATGACGTCCTGGTTAACCGGGTCAAGAATGATGATCGCATCGTCTTTCATGCGCAGCGAAGAGGCCGCGTCAATCCAGTAGCCCTGCCAGCCGCTTTCACGAAGCTTTGGGTAAATTTCGTTGGTATAATCGCCGCCCTGGCAGGTGACAATAATGTCCAGCGCCTTCAACGCTTCCAGATCGTAAGCATCCTGCAACGTGCCTGTGGTACCACCAAAGGACGGTGCAGCCTGGCCGAGCTGGGAAGTGGAGAAGAAGACCGGGCGGATAGCGTCGAAATCGCGCTCTTCAACCATGCGTTGCATGAGTACAGAGCCGACCATACCGCGCCAGCCGATAAAACCAACGTTTTTCATAGCATTTTTTTCCTGCAGAGGGTGTGTGCTGTTTATGCAAGCCAGTATTGAACTGGGATATGCTTCACATTACAAAATGCTGCCAAAGTCGCAAGCGAAATTAATCGATGATTGCCCGGCTATCAGAAAAAGAGCTAATCATCGGGATAACCATACAAGTATCAGGGATAATCTACGATGAGTGAAATCATTTCCGCCGCTGTTTTATTGATCCTAATTATGGATCCACTCGGAAATCTGCCTATCTTCATGTCGGTGCTGAAGCACACCGAGCCGAAGCGCCGTCGGGCGATCATGATCCGCGAGCTGCTCATCGCCCTGTTGGTAATGTTTATCTTCCTGTTTGCCGGCGAAAAGATCCTCGCGTTCCTGAATTTACGCGCTGAAACGGTCTCCATCTCCGGCGGGATTATTCTGTTCCTGATTGCCATCAAAATGATTTTCCCGAGCAGCGAAGGCAGCAGCAGCGGCCTGCCAGCGGGGGAAGAGCCGTTTATTGTGCCGCTGGCGATCCCGCTGGTCGCCGGGCCGACCATTCTGGCGACGCTGATGCTGCTGTCGCACCAGTACCCGAACCAGATGAGCCATCTGGTGATTGCCCTGCTGATTGCCTGGGGCGGGACCTTTATCATCCTGCTGCAGTCGTCGCTGTTTTTACGCCTGCTGGGGGAGAAAGGGGTCAATGCGCTGGAGCGGCTGATGGGATTGATTCTGGTGATGATGGCGACGCAGATGTTCCTGGATGGGATTAGGGCGTGGATGAAGGGGTGAAGGGGTGAAGGGTTAGGGAAATATACTGGCATCAGTGGTAGTTCCGTTCACCTTACGTTCCTTGCTTCTCTGTTGCTGCCGAACCGGTGAACGGGCCAGGGTGGCTCAATCGCCACCACCCTGGCGACCCGGGCTACCGGCAAGAAAATCGTCGCTACGCGATACCCTCAGCTTATTCCTCCAGGCTTTCGGGTCGGGCACCAGCCTGCATCCATGCAGGCTATGCCCTCTCGGCGCGTCCATGCGCCTCGCCCCGGCCTTCCGGAAACGCTTCGGCGATTTTCAGCCGGACCAGGATATCGCTGCCAGCCCTACATTCTCCTGACTATCTGCTTCGCTGTATGATTAATTTCATGTTCTGCGAGCAGCCTTCCAGAGCCTGAATTATCTGTCTTGCTACCCGATCGATAGAGCAGTATCTTCTTGTTGCGCCTGCAAAATCAGGCGTCAGGGTTGGTCCTCTGTTATCCTCATCCGTGATAAAAGAACTTTTTATCGCGCAGCCAATTACACCTCAATGGTGGGCTGGACGGTGGCGCCGTAAGGTGCGCCGGTATCCGATGAGGCCGGTAGGACCAACTCCGTTCAGTTCACCACCAGTAAGGTTGGTCCCTTCGGTGGTGAAAAAAATCACTCATTGGAGGCTGTCTTATGACTACTACCCCTGGCTTTTCTCACTCTTTACTAACCATTCCCTTTAATCACAACACCGATTTCACCGAGCTGGCAGACAACTGCGAGCGGTTTGTTGAGATGCTCGTTGAGTGCAACGAACCGATACAAAAGATTGCACTGTGTGGACGGCTTTCTGCCTGCCTTACCCTGCTTCAGTCAACGCTTCTGGACCCTGTGCCTGACCATTTGAAAGAGAGCCTGACGGTGGATGATCTGCCACTGAACGTGCCCGTTTTCGAACCGGAAGTGGATCAGCTTGGGCGCTATTGCCAACTGGTAACACAATTGCTGTTGAATCATTCGCTGTCAGAAAATGACGAGAGAGTAGCAGGCGATTTGCTGCAAGATCTGGTGGGATTATACAGCGATACGCTGAAAGCGCCGCGCTGGCTGCGTACAGATGAGGGTGTCGTGCTGCTGTAAAAAAGCCGGGTGGCGCTTGCGCTTACCCGACCTACGGTTCGAGGTTTTGTAGGCCCGGCAAGCAACGCGCCGCCGGGCACTGCTACTAGCTCAGCAGCGTAAACGCAATCATCCCGACAATCGCCCCGGTGGTGCCGAGGATGGTTTCCATCATCGTCCAGGTTTTGAGGGTTTGCGCTTCGCTGGCACCGGTGAATTTACCGAACAGCCAGAAGCCCGCATCGTTAACGTGGGACACCACAATCGACCCACCCGCGATACAGATAGACAGCGCTGCCATCTGCGCGCCGGAGTAATTCAGCTGCTCAATCACCGGCATCACCAGCCCGACGGCGGTTAAACAGGCCACGGTCGCGGAGCCCTGAATGATACGCACCGCCGCAGCCAGCACGAAACAGGTGACCGCAATTGGCAGGCCCATTCCGGTCAGCGCTTCGCCCAGTGCCGGGCCGACGCCAGAATCCACCAGCACCTGCTTGAACACCCCACCCGCACCGATCACCAGCAGAATAATCCCTGCCGGTTGCAACGCCGCGCCGCAGATCTCCATCACCCGGTCCTTCGCCATACCCTGACGCATCGCCAGGCCATAAATGGCAACCAGACAGGCGACCAGGATCGCGGTGAACGGATGGCCGATAAACTCAAACCACTCGTAAGCGCTTGAACCGACCGGCACAAAGCGCGCAGCGATAGTTTTCAGCCCCACCAGCACCAGCGGGAGCAGGATCAGCGCGAGGCTGAAGCCGAACGACGGCATTTTGCCCTCGCCCAGGTGCGGCTCGGTAATGTCGTCAGGAATGTGCAGCTCAACGTAGCGGCTGATGAAGTTGCCCCACAGCGGACCGGCGATCAGCATGCCCGGGATCGCGGCGCAGAGACCAATCAGGATCATCCAGCCAAAGTCAGCGTGCATCTGGGAAGCCAGCAGCATCGGCGCAGGCCCTGGCAGTAGAAAGGCCGCCGCTGCTGCCACACCGGCAAACAGAGGAATAACCAGCTTCACCAGGTTAGTACCGGTATGGCGCGCCATGGAGAAGGCCACGCTAATCAGCAGCACCACCGCCACCTCGAAGAACAGGGGCAGCGCGCAGATCAGACCGGCCAGACCAATCGCATAGTGCGCCCGGCTGTGGCCGAATGATTTCAGCATTTTGACGGCGATCTGATCGACCGCGCCGGTTTCATGCAGGATTTTGCCAAACATCGCGCCAAGGGCGACGACAATGGCCAGGAAGCCTAGCGTGCCCCCCATCCCCTTTTCCATGGTCGCGGCGATTTTGTCGAGCGGCATTCCGGAAAAGAGACCTGCACCAATAGATACCACCATCAAAGCAACGAAGGCGTGCATACGGGCCTTCATCACCAAAAACAGCAGCAACAGCACGGAGCCGACTGCTGTTAAAACAAGCGTTAACGTACTCAAAACTTACTGCCTTTTATTAATGACCTCAATGGTGCTGGCAACAACACCGTCCAGCGGCTGATCGATATCCACGACCAGGACATCGCTTTCATCCGCGCCCGGTTCCTGCAGGGTTTCGAACTGCGTCACCAGCATCTGGGTTTTGAAGAAATGGCCTTTACGCGCTTTCAGACGGGTTTCGATCACGTCGAAATCGCCCTTCAGGTAGATAAAGGAGAGATTAGCGTTGCCTTCACGCAGCTGGTCGCGGTAGGTCTTTTTCAGCGCGGAGCAGACGATCAGCGACACTTTGTTGGTGCGCTGCATAGCAAAGGCGGCATCATTCAAAGCCTGCAGCCACGGCTTACGATCGTCGTCGTTCAGCGGCTCGCCAGAGGCCATCTTGGTGATGTTGCTGCGCGGATGGAGAAAGTCACCATCAAGAAACGCGGCATGGATTTGATGCGCCACTTCGCTGGCAACGGCAGATTTACCGCTACCGGAAACGCCCATCAGGACATAAACGTGGTGATCTGGATTTGTGGTGCTCAAGGTATGTCCCTCAGTCGATTGTTACGGGTAACAGTTATCGGTAACATTGTCCTGCCGGGGCTGACGAGAAGCAATATCCAAACGTGTGCGAAGTGAATAAGTGTGAGCTAGTTCAAACTTGTCAGGTTAAATCGATCCACCCGGTGACAATGTGAAACCTAAATCTAACATCTTAGGCGTCACCGCCTCACCACGAATGCGCGCCAGCAGGCGTTCCGCACCGATACGGCCCATGCGCTCACGCGGCGTCAGAACGCTCGCCAGACGCGGTTCCATGACCTGACCGATGTCGTGGCCGTGGAAACCGGCAATCGCCATATCACCCGGGATAGAAAGCCCCAGACGCTGGCACTCAAAGGCGGCGCCGACCGCGAGGTCATCGTTGGTACAGAAGATACCGTCAAGCTGCGGGTACTCGCGACGGGCCTGACGCATCAGCTCAATGCCGGAGGTGTAGGAAGAGGACTGCTCTACCATCACGCTGTAGGGCGTTAAGTTGGCGTCGAGCATCGCCTGCTCGTATCCCTTCTGTTTGATGATAGTACGTTCATCCAGACGTGCGCCAAGATAGGCGATATGGCGATGACCGCGGGCGATAATCGCCGCCGTCATCTGGCGGGCAGCTTCGAAGTTATCGAACCCGACGGCGATGTCGAGGCAAGGCGACTGGCTGTCCATCAGCTCGACCACCGGAATACCTGCCACCTCGATCATCTTCAGGGTGCGGGCGGTGTGGGTGCGTTCGGTGAGAATCAGGCCGTCAATGTTCCAGGAGAGCATCGACTCCAGACGTTCCTCTTCCAGTTCCGGTTTGTAGCCGTAGTGAGCGAGCATGGTCTGATAGCCAAAGGCGTCGGTGACGCTTTCGATGCCGCGGAGCACTTCCGCAAAGACCTGGTTAGTTAAGGAGGGGAGCAGGACGCCTACCGCACGGCTGGTGGCATTGGAGAGAATATCGGGGGCGCGGTTGGGGATATAACCCAGTTCATCAAGAGCAGCGGCAATCTTGCCACGTAACGCCACGGAAACCTGTTCCGGGTTACGTAAGAAACGGCTGACCGTCATTTTAGTCACACCGACGCGATCGGCTACATCCTGAAGTACGGGTCTTTTCTTTTTCATCGTCCTGAGAGAAACCGGTAGTGATAGATTCCCTCAGTTTATCACGGACAAAGGCCAACCTTCCCCTGGGAATGGGGAAGGCTGGTTATTTATTTAGACCGGCGGCAGGTCGAACAGCAGAATCTCAGCGGCGCTGTCGGCATGCACGGAGATCGCCTGCTCATCCCAGATGGCCAGACCATCGCTGGTGGTCGCTTTGGTGCCGTTGATGGTCACTTCGCCTTTCACCACCTGGATCCACACTTTGCGGTTCGCGGCGATCTGATGCACAGACTGCTCGTCTTTCGCCAGCGCCCAACGGTAAAGCTCCATGTCCTGGTGCACTTTCAGCGAGCCGTCACGGGCATCCGGTGACAGTACCAGCTGTTTCCCCTGCTCGGCGTCAAAACGACGTTGCTCGTAGCGCGGGGTAATGCCTTTTTCTTCCGGAATGATCCAGATCTGGTACAGACGCAGACGGTCGGTTTTGCTTGGGTTGTATTCGGAGTGACGCACCCCGGTACCCGCCGTCATAATCTGGAACTCACCCGCCGGAACCTGCTCTTTGTTGCCCATGCTGTCCTGGTGCTCAACGGCGCCTTCCAGCACATAGGTCAGGATTTCCATGTCTTTATGCGGGTGGGTACCAAAGCCCTGACCGGCATCGATCACGTCATCGTTAATGACTCGCAGTGCCGAGAAACCCATAAAGTTCGGGTCATAATAATCGGCAAACGAGAAGCTATGCCATGAGTCCAGCCAACCATGATTTGCGTGACCGCGGTCGTTTGCTTTGCGTAAGAAGATCATTGTTTTTACCCTCAGTTCGTTTCGATGGAGTAAGTGTGGACGCAATCGACCTGGGATCATAGAGGGTGAAAATTGACTCCTCTGTTCAAAATAACTGAACAAGCACAGAGGAGTCGTTCAGGCTTATCTGGCAAGGGTTACCGTGGCAGGTGAGGCCTGTTCAAAGGCCCGTTCAAGGATTTCCAGATTGGTCATCACTTCAATTTCCTTGACGTAATTAGGGGTACCTTTTGTGAGGGTCTCATACAGCGCATCGTAGACCTGTCCGTAGTCGCCGGTGCCCGGTTTGATCTCCTCTTTCACCGTCACCCCCGCGTCGTTGACATACTCCAGCACGCCCACGGATGCATCTGCCGCAAATCCTGGTTCACCCGGCATGATGTTGGCCTTCAGGCTGGTCTCCTGCTGGTCGATGCCGTACTTGATAAACGAGCCTCTGGTGCCATGGACGATGAATTTCGGGTAGTCGGTCTTCACCAGATGGCTGGTTTTGACGATCGCCTTGAGGTCGCCGTAGAATAGCTGAGCTTCAAAGGTATCGTCCGGGTTGGCTTTATTGCGCAGGCTGCGAATGTCGTAGGCCACATGGTCCGGACGGCCGAACAGGCTGATGACCTGATCCATAGTGTGCACACCCAGGCCATAGAAAGAGCCATCCTGCGGCAGGCCGGGTTTGGTCTCTGCCACCGGGCGGTAGTAATCGAAGTGGCTTTCGAACTCGACGATCTCGCCCAGCTTGCCGCTCTCAATCGCCTGTTTAGCAGTCAGGAAGCAGGTATCAAAGCGACGGTTCTGATACGGGCTGACGGTCAGCCCTTTGCTGCGGGCCAGTTCGAACAGCTCTTTCGCCTCGGCCATCGTCGGGGTGAAGGGTTTTTCCACCAGCACGTTTTTCCCGGCTTCCAGGGCGCGTTTCGCATACTCAAAGTGGCTGTCGGCGTGCGTGCAGACGATCACCAGCTTGACCTCAGGGTCGTTCAGCACCTCATCGAGATCGCTGGTGAAATGAATATGGGAGTACTGCGGTGACTGCTCTTCCGGCTTCGGGTGACGGCGGAAGATGTGCGCCACATGCCAGCTGGCTTTACGGGTGAGAACGTACGGAAGGTGATAGCGGGTGGTGCTTTTGCCAAATCCAATAAATGCGCAGTGTAGTGTCATAGTGGTTTTCCTGGCTTAGGTCTCTGCTTTCAACCATAGCGCAACCTGGCGGCGAAATATATTTCTATAACGAATCCTAAAATGGCGGTCGAAAGCTTGATCCTGGGTGAAATTACCAGGATAAGAAGACGGCCAAATCCCCCTGCTCGCGAAAGGAGTCGCGCTCATTTTCTATGGACAGAAAATATCTCGCGTTAAATAGCGCCCTTCTCTTCTGGCTGCTCGCGCTGGTCGCCTGGTGCTCAGGCGCCCTCTTCCTGACGTGGCTGTTCGCTGCAGTCTCTTTGCTGAGCTTTGGCATCTCCCTTCTACTCAATCAGGTTAAGATCATGTTTAAAAAGAGCAAAACCCCCGAGGCTGGCAAGCCAGAACTCATCCTTCCCCCGGTGCCCGTCATTGAAAAAGAGCCCACCGCCACGGAGAAACACGGCACCACCGTTATCGCCAGCGATGTGCGGTTTGAAGGCAATATCGTTTCCGGTGGTCATGTCTACGTTCACGGGACGCTTATCGGCAATATCGACTCCAAAGAGAGCCTGATCAAGATTATGCGTGGGGGTCAGGTGGAGGGAAATATCACCTGCCGGGAGCTGATCGTTGATGGCAAGGTGCTCGGCCAGTGCAGCAGCGATGTGATTGAAATCTGCGAGAACGGCCAGGTCACCGGAACCCTTGCCTACCGCACCCTGGCGGTGAAAAAAGGCGGGCTGTTTTCCGGCCAGGCAGAGGTGTTACCCGCCGTCGCGGAAAAGACCAACGTGGTGGGCCTGATGAAAGAGAGCGCGCCAGACCCGCTCGATCTCGTGCCGCTGCAAAAGCTGTAGGGCAAAAAAAAAGCCAGCGATAAGCTGGCTAAAATAATACTGGAAGCAATGTGAGCAATGTCGTGCTTTCAGGTTCCCGTGTCGGTTCTCCTGAAGGCAAGACAATAATAATCATTCTCATTCGCACTTGTCTACTGATTTTTTGCAAAAAATGCTTGTTGACTCACATTTCAAACTCATGGATGTTGAAAGGGAACCTAACTAACTGAGGAAGAAGGAATGAGTGAGATAGTGATACGCCACGTTGAAGCCGCCGATGCCGAAGCTTTACGCCTGCTGAATGCCCATCCAGGGGTTTATCACGACACTCTACAACTTCCTCATCCTGCGATGGACATGTGGAAAGAACGCGTGATGCAAAAGCCGGGCAGACGTCATCTGGTTGCCTGCCTGGACGGACAGGTTATCGGGCATCTGGTGCTGGACGTGATGGAAAATCCACGCCGCAGCCATGTGGCGACGTTCGGAATTGGTGTGTCAGCCGAGGTGCAGGGCCGCGGCGCGGGCAGCGCGTTAATGCGTGAGATGATCAACCTGTGCGACAACTGGCTGCGAATTGAGCGTATCGAGCTGACGGTGTTTGTCGACAACGCCTCTGCCATCGCCCTGTATCGCAAGTACGGATTTGTGGTGGAAGGCACCGGGAAGAAGTTCGCCCTGCGTAACGGTGAGTTTGTCGATGCGCACTTTATGGCGCGCATCAAGTAAGCATGGATACCTCTCCCCATTGGGGAGAGGTAAAAGGTTTAATATCCTGCCGTCAAATCATCCACCGACCGCGGATCCGATGCGCCATACAGCGCGCCATCCGGCCCAACCATAATGCTCTGGGTGCTGCCCATCGCCTCTTTCACCACCACTTTTTGCCCGCGCTGCTCCAGCAGTTTCAGGGTATCCGGGCTAAAGCCCTTCTCCACCCGCAGCTCATCCGGCAGCCACTGGTGATGGAAGCGCGGCGCGTTGGTGGCCTCTGCCACGTTCATCCCGTAGTCGATGCTGTTGACCACCATCTGCAGCACGGTGGTGATAATGCGGCTCCCGCCAGGGCTGCCGGTTACCAGCCAGGTTTTGCCGTCTTTCACCACGATGGTCGGTGACATCGACGACAGCGGACGCTTCTTCGGCCCGACGGCGTTGGCATCCCCGCCCACCAGCCCGTAGACGTTCGGCACGCCCGGTTTGGCGGAGAAATCATCCATCTCGTTATTGAGTAGAATGCCGCTGTTGCCTGCCACGATCCCGGTACCAAACACGGTGTTCAGCGTATAGGTGACCGCCACCGCGTTACCGTCTTTATCCACCACCGAGAAGTGGGTGGTCTGGTTGCTCTCATACGGCGCCAGTTTGCCCGGGCGGATCTCGCTTGAGGGTTTAGCTTTGTTGATATCGATCTGATCGGCCAGGGTTTTGGCATAGGCTTTATTGGTCAGCGCCTGCCACGGCACCTTGACGAAATCCGGGTCGCCCAGATACTCCGAGCGGTCGGCGTAGGCATATTTTTCCGCCTCGGCCATTACCTGCATGGTATCGGCACTGCCGAAACCGAACTTATGCAGATCGAAGTTTTCGAGGATATTGAGGATCTGCACGATGTGGATCCCGCCGGAAGACGGCGGTGGCATGGAGTAGACCTGATACCCGCGATAGTCCCCGCTAATCGGCGTACGCTCCACCGCTTTGTATTCGGCAAGATCGGCTTTGGTGATCAACCCGCCGTTCTTACTCATCTCTTCGGCAATCTGATCGGCAATCGTCCCTTTATAGAAGGCATCCGGGCCGTTCTCGGCAATCATCTCCAGACTTTTGGCGAGGTTGGTCTGCACCAGCTTGTCGCCCTTCTTCAGCGGCTCGCCCTCCTTCCAGAAGATCGCTTTGCTGTTCTCATGGTTGGGGAGCACTTCGCTGCCGTAGGTTTTTAGATCGTCAGCCAGGGCGTCGTTGACCTCAAAGCCGTCGCGCGCCAGCTTGATCGCCGGCTGCACCACTTTGTTCAGCGGCAGGGTGCCGTACTTATCCAGCGCCAGCGAGAAGCCCGCGACCGTACCCGGCGTGCCGGTCGCCAGATGGGAGGTGAGAGATTTTTTACTGTCGGCGTTACCCTGGTCGTCGAGGAACATGTCGCGCGTGGCCTGGGACGGCGCCATTTCACGGAAGTCGATCGCCGTGGTCACGCCATCTTTGGTCCGCAGCATCATAAAGCCGCCGCCGCCGAGGTTACCCGCCTGCGGGTGCGTCACCGCCAGCGCATAGCCCACCGCCACCGCCGCATCCACCGCATTACCGCCCTGCCTGAGGATATCCACCCCCACCTGAGTGGCAAGGGCATCCACCGAAGAGACCATCCCCTTTTGCGCCCGCACGGGATGGAACACATCTTCTTCCACACCATAGGATACCGGGGGTGCGGCAGGCGGATTTGCTGCCACGCCAAACGTACCGCCTGCCGTCAGGGCAGCAATCGCTACCCAGCGTAAAAACGTTGGTTTGATCATTGTTATTCTCCAGGTACAGGGACTCATGCTCCCGCTTAAGCCTGGTTCATAACTCTTAAAAAATCATCGTAGTGCGGGATTGGAGGTAAACTTAGAGGAGGCCTCAGAAGGAGGGAGTAACAATGAAACGACTAATTCTTGTTGCGGCGTTACTGCCGTTTGCCGTGCTCGCGCAACCCATCAATACCCTGAACAACCCAAACCAGCCGGGGTACCAGAACCCCAGCCAGCAGCGGATGCAAAATCAGATGATGATCCAGCAGCAGCAGCAGACAGGGATGCTCAATCAGCAGCTGCAGACGCAGACTCGCGTCCAGCAGCAGCATCTGCAAACGCAGATGAACAACAACACCCTGCGGGTTCAGCAGAGCCAGCCGGGGGTGCAGGTTCTGCCTAACACCAGCGGCGGGATGCTTAGCGGCGTAGAGTCGTCGGGCGGTGTGCAGCAGCAACATATGCTGCCGCAGCAGCAGAACGGCTCTATGCTGAATAACCCTTAGGGCTGGAAGTCCGGACCAATCAGGGCAATCGCATCGGTACAGATGCAATCCACGCCCCAGCGCAGCAGTTCCGCTGCCCGCTGGGGCTGGTTAACGGTATAGACCAGAATATGCAGGCTGGCGGCCTTTATCGCCTTCACTCGCGCCTCATCCAGCAGACGATGGTTGAGGTGAATCGACACGCAGCCCAGCCGGGTCGTTAATTCCCGCCAGTCTTCACGCCACTCATCCAGCAGCAAACCCCGCGGCAGCTCGGGCACTGCAGCCTGCGCCGCTTCCAGCGCGTCAATCTCAAACGACGACAGCAGCGGAGGCGTCATCCCTTCCCACAGCTCGCGTGCCGCCAGCGCAATGACTTTACCGGTGAGCGGCCCGGTGCCGGTGGTCGGTTTGATTTCGATATTGGCCATCATCCCGTGCTTCCGGCAGCGGTCGGCCACCTCGGCCAGCAGCGGCAGTGGCTCGCCTTTAAACTCCTTGCCAAACCAGCTCCCGGCATCCACCTTCAGCAGATCGCGCCACGGCAATTGACCTGCTACGCCCCAGCCGTTACTGGTGCGCTCGAGGTTGTCATCGTGCAGGAGGAAGATCTCCCCATCCTGAGAGAGCTTGGCGTCGAACTCGATCATCGTGTGGCCGTAGCGCGCCCCGACGTCAATCGCCGCCAGGGTGTTCTCCGGGGCCAGTTTACCGCCGCCCCGGTGGGCGACGATGCGGGGATAAGGCCAGTTACTCATACGCGTTGTCCTGTTTCACCATCGAATAAGTGCAGACGATTTTCCGGCAGATGCAGCCACAGCGTGCTGCCCGCTTGCGGGCGCTCCTGATGCGACATGCGCACCACCAGCTTCTGCTCGCCCCAGCGTCCGTGCGCCAGATTATCGGCACCCAGCATCTCGAGGGTGTCCATCACCAGCGGCACCCCGCCTTCCGACTGGGAGCTTAACGCAATATGTTCCGGGCGGATACCCAGCGTCATTTTGCGTCCAGCGTAGCCGCGATAGAACCAGTTGATCGGCAGCGCCATGCCGCTCTCCAGCTCAAAATGGGTACCCGCAGCGCTGATGCGCCCCTCCAGCAGGTTCATGGCCGGGCTGCCGATAAAGCTCGCCACAAAGCGGCTGGCGGGCTTTTCATACACCTCCACCGGGGTGCCAATCTGCTCGGCAATGCCTTTGTTCATCACCATCACCCGCTGGGCGAGGGTCATGGCCTCCACCTGATCGTGGGTCACGTACAGGGAGGTGGTTTTCAGGCGACGGTGCAGGTGCTGTAGCTCGAGGCGCATCTGCACGCGCAGTTTGGCGTCGAGGTTAGACAAGGGTTCATCAAACAGGAACACCGCCGGGTCACGCACGATGGCGCGGCCCATCGCCACGCGCTGACGCTGGCCGCCGGAGAGTTCACGCGGGCGGCGCTTCAGCAGGCCGTCCAGCTCCAGAATCCGCGCCGCCTCTTTGACGCGCTCGTCGATGTGGCTTTTACCCATCCCGCGGATTTTCAGCCCCCAGGCCATGTTCTCCTCCACGCTCATGTGCGGGTAGAGGGCGTAGTTCTGGAACACCATCGCGATGCCCCTGTCTTTCGGCTCCATCTCGGTGACGCGCTGGCGGTCAATCCAGATATCCCCCGAGGTGACGCGCTCGAGCCCGGCGACCATCCGCAGCAGGGTCGATTTGCCGCAGCCCGACGGACCGACCATCACGATAAATTCCCCGTCCGCCACGTCGAGCGTTAACGGCTGAATGACCTGGGTTTTGCCATCCCAGCTTTTGGTGACTGCCTGAAGTTTTAAACCTGCCATTTTATTTCTCGCTATCGACCAGGCCGCGGACAAATGCACGCTGCATGGCTAAAACAATGACTACGGGTGGGATAAGGGTGAGCAGCATCGCCGCCATCACCTGGTTCCAGAGGGTGGTGCCTTCGCCGGTTGAAATCATCCCCTTGATGCCCGCCACGGCGGTGCCGAGATTGACCTCCTGCACGATAAGCAGCGGCCACAGGTACTGGTTCCAGCCGTAGATAAAGGTGATGACGAACAGCGCCGCGAGGTTGGTGCGGGACAGCGGCAGCACGATGTCGCGGAAAAAGCGCATCGGTGAGGCACCGTCAATGCGCGCGGCCTCAATCAGCTCGTCCGGCAGGGTCATAAAGAACTGGCGGAACAGGAAGGTAGCGGTGGCCGAGGCCATCAGCGGCAGGGTTAAGCCCGCGTAGCTGTCGAGCATGCCGAGGTTGGCGATCACCTCCACCGTCGGGAAAATACGCACCTCCACCGGCAGCATCAGGGTGATAAAGATCATCCAGAAGAACAGGTTGCGCAGCGGAAAGCGGAACCAGACGATGGCGAAGGCCGAGAGCATCGACACCGTGATTTTGCCGACGGTTATGCCAAACGCCATGATGAAGCTGTTGAGCATCATCAGCCAGAACGGCGCGCTGTTCACCCCCACGCCCTGGGTCCAGATGGTCGCCATGTTCTCGAAAAGATGGCCGCCCGGGATCAGCGTCATCGGGGTTTCAAAGATGGCGTTGCGGTCCAGCGTGGCGGCGACAAAAGCCACGTACAGCGGGAACAGGATCACCAGAATGCCCAGGATCAGCATGGTGTGGCTGAAAATCGTCAGCCCGCGACGGTTCTCAATCATTGGTAGCGCACCTTACTTTCGACATAGCGGAACTGCACCACCGTGAGGATGATGACGAGGAACATCAGCACCACCGACTGGGCGGCAGAGGCCGAGAGATCCAGACCGGCAAAGCCTTCGCGGTAGATCTTGTAGATCAGCGTGGTGGTGGCCTGTACCGGGCCGCCCGCGGTGGCGGCGTCAATCACCGGGAAGGTGTCGAAGAAGGCGTAGACCAGGTTGACCACCAGCAGGAAGAAACTCACCGGGGCGATCAGCGGTAGCGAAAGCTTAAAGAAGCGGCGGACCGGGCCTGCACCGTCAATCGCGGCGGCTTCCACCAGCGAACGCGGAATAGACTGCAGCGCGGCAAAGAAGAACAGGAAGTTATAGCTGATCTGCTTCCACACCGAAGCGAACACCACCAGGAACATCGCCTGGCCGCTGTTCTGGGCATGGTTCCAGTCGTAGCCGAACTCGCCGAGGAAGTGGGTGATCAGCCCGCGGCCAGGGTTAAACAGGAAGATCCACAGCACTGCGGCGACCGCAGGAGCCACGGCGTAGGGCAGCAGCATCAGGGTCTGATACAGACGGCTGCCGCGCACCACGTAATCCACCAGCGCGGCGAAGAACAGCGAGGCGAGCAGGCCGCTGACGGTGACCAGGGTGCTGAATTTGATCGTCGTCCAGAAGGCGTCGAGGTAGTAGCTGTCGTGCCACAGGGCGGCGAAGTTATCCAGGCCGACGAACTGGCTGGAGAGCCCGAACGGATCGACGCTCTGCACCGAGTACCACAGCGCTTCGCCCGCAGGCCAGATAAAGAAGATAACGGTGATGACCAGTTGCGGCGCGACCAGCAGGTACGGCAGCCAACGGGAACGGAACACCGGACGGGAAGATGACATGGGGATTGAGTTCCTGAACAGCGCCGGATGGCGCTACGCTTATCCGGCCTACAGGTTCGCGTAGGCCGGGTAAGGCGAAGCCGCCACCCGGCATTTCACATTACGATTTGGTCGACTGCTCGAAGCGGCGCAGCAGTTGGTTGCCACGCTCTACCGCAGAATCCAGCGCCTGCTGTGGGGTTTTCTTACCGGTCCACACGCTTTCCAGCTCTTCATCCACGACGGTACGGATCTGCGGCATGTTGCCCAGACGCAGGCCTTTGGTGTACGGCAACGGTGGCTTGTTCAGCATCTGACGCGTGGCGATATCTGCCCCCGGGTTCTTGTCATAGAAGCCCTGCTGGCGGGTCAGGTCATATGCGGCTTTGGTGATCGGCAGGTAGCCGGTCTTCTGGTGCCATTCGGCGGCGTTTTCTGGTTTCGCCAGGAAGTCGAGGAACTCCGCCACGCCTTTGTAGGTGGTGTTGTCTTTGCCCTGCATCACCCACAGGCTGGCCCCGCCGATGATGGCGTTTTGCGGCGCGCCTTTCGAGTCGGCGTCGTACGGCATCATGCCCACACCGTAGTTGAATTTGGCGTAGTGACGGATATCCGCCAGCGAGCCGGATGAGGCAGTGGTGATGGCGCAATCACCGCTGTAGAACTTCTCGGTGGATTCGTCTTTACGCCCGAAGTAGCTGAAATCGCCCTTCTTGTTCAGTTCCTGCAGCAGCGCGATGTGCTTCACCTGCTCCGGCTTGTTGAACTCCAGTACCGCATCGGTGCCGTCGAAGCCGTTGTTCTCGGTGGCAACAGGCTGACCGTGCCAGGCGCTGAAGTTCTCGATCTGGATCCAACCCTGCCAGCCGCTGGCGTAGCCGCACTTCATGCCCGCCGCTTTCAGTTTGGCGGTGTACGCGGCCAGATCCTGCCAGGTTTTTGGTGGCTGCTCAGGATCTAAGCCGGCTTTCTTGAAGGCGTCTTTGTTGTAGTAGAGCACCGGGGTGGAGCTGTTAAACGGCTGAGAAAGCAGGTGCCCGGTTTTGGAGTCGGTGTAGTACCCGGAGACGGTCGGCACAAACTGGGATTCGTCGAAGTTGATGCCCGCGTCCTTGAACACTTCGTACACCGGCTTGATGGCTTTGGAGGCCATCATGGTAGCGGTGCCCACTTCGTAAACCTGCAGCAGCGCCGGGGCGTTGCCGGTACGGAACGCGGCGATACCGGCGCTCAGGCTCTGCTCGTAGTTACCTTTGTACACCGGCACAATTTTGTAATCCGGGTGGGTGTCGTTGAAACGCTGCGCCAGGGAGTCAACTTCTTTACCCAACTCCCCTTCCATGGAATGCCAGAACGGAATAGTGGTGACGGCCATTGCGTTGCCCGCAAAAACCAGACCCATTGCCAGACCCAAAGCTGTGTGTCGTAACGATGTCATTGTCATCTCTCTTATTGTGCCGGATGCGCGATATCACGCGTTTTCTGCTCGCGAGGTAACATGACATGCGCGAATTACAGAAAAATAACCGTTTGTTTACAGAGATGTGACAGCAAGGCGTCAGGGGGATGATGGAAATGTGAAGGAGGGGCGGCCAAAAAAAGCCGGGTGGCGGCTTCGCCTTACCCGGCCCGTAGGCCCGGTAAGCGTAGCGCCACCGGGCAATACAGACGGCTCAACCGCCTAAATACGCACTCCGCACCGCTTCGTTAGCCAGCAGCGCGTCGCCGGTATCTTCCAGCACCACACGACCGTTCTCCAGCACGTAGCCGCGATCGGCGAGCTTCAGCGCCTGGTTGGCGTTCTGCTCCACGAGGAAGATGGTCATCCCTTCGCTACGCAGCTGTTCGATGGTGTCGAAAATTTGCTGAATAATGATCGGCGCCAGCCCGAGCGAAGGTTCATCCAGCAGCAGCAGACGCGGCTGGCTCATCAGCGCGCGGCCGATCGCCAGCATCTGCTGCTCCCCACCGGACATGGTGCCCGCCCGCTGAATACGACGCTCAAACAGGCGCGGGAACAGGTCATACACGCGCTTGATGCGGGTCTGGAACTGCTCGCGCTCGGCAAAGAAGCCGCCCATCGCCAGGTTCTCTTCCACCGTCATGCGTGAGAAGACGCGACGCCCTTCCGGGACAATCGCCACCGCTTCGCGCATGATTTTCGCCGTCTGCCAGTCGGTAATGTCTTTACCATCAAAGACGATACGCCCGCTGGAGGCGCGCGGGTCGCCGCACAGGGTGCCGAGCAGGGTGGTTTTCCCCGCGCCGTTGGCCCCGATCAGGGTCACAATTTCCCCCTGATTGATGTGCAGGCTGACGTCGTGCAGAGCCTGGATCTTGCCGTAATGCGCATTGACCTTGTCGAACGTTAACATCGCTTTTTCCATCTTATGCCTCACCAAGGTATGCGCGGATCACGTCCGGGTTGTTGCGAATCTCTTCCGGCGTACCGTTCGCCAGCGGCGTGCCCTGGTTTACTACGTAGATGCGGTCAGAAATGCCCATCACCAGCTTCATATCATGCTCAATCAGCAGGATGGTGGTGTCGTGATGGTCACGCAGCTCGACAATCAGCTCGTCCAGCTCTTTGGTCTCTTTCGGGTTCAGCCCTGCCGCCGGTTCGTCGAGCATCAGGATCTGCGGCTGGGTCACCATGCAGCGGATAATCTCCAGACGACGCTGGTCGCCATAGGCCAGGTTGCTGGCCTGACGGTTGGCGTGTGGCAGCAGACCGATACGGTCGAGCCAGGTGGCGGCGCGATCTAATGCTTCATCCTGCGCCCGGCGAAACGCCGGGGTTTTCAGCAGACCGGCGAAAAGCCCGGTTTTCAGTTGCTGATGTTGCGCCACCAGCAGGTTCTCAATCACCGTCATCTCGCGGAACAGACGCACATGCTGGAAGGTACGCACCACGCCCATGCGGGCAATCTGCTGGCCCGGCAGCCCTTCCAGATGTTTATCACCCAGCATGATGGTGCCGCCCGTCGGCTTATAGAAGCCGGTCAGGCAGTTGAACACCGTGGTTTTACCCGCGCCGTTCGGGCCGATCAGGGAGACGATCTCTTTTTGATGCAGATCCAGCGAGACGTTGTTGACCGCCAGCAGGCCGCCAAAACGCATCATCAGGCCGTTAACGGATAATAATGGCTGACTCATGCCTGCTCTCCTTTCGCTTGCCCGTTTTTCAGTTTCAGCTGTGGACGGGTCATCGGCAGCAAGCCCTGCGGACGCCAGATCATCATCAGTACCATCAGACCACCCAGCATCAGCATGCTGTATTCGTTGAAGTCACGCATCAGCTCACGGGAGACCACCAGCAGGATCGCCGCGAGAATAACCGCGAACTGCGAGCCCATCCCGCCGAGCACCACAATCGCCAGCACGAAAGCGGATTCCGCAAAGGTGAAGGATTCCGGGCTGACAAAGCCCTGACGCGCGGCAAACAGCGTCCCGGCGAAACCGGCAAACGCGGCGCTGATGGTAAAGGCAGTCAGCTTGATGCGGGTCGGGTTCAGGCCCAGGGAGCGACAGGCGATCTCATCTTCACGCAGAGCTTCCCACGCACGGCCCAGCGGCATACGCAGCAGGCGGTTAATCACGAACAGGGTGATGACCACCAGCAGCAGGGCCACCAGATAGAGCCAGATCACACGGTCGGACGGGTCGTACTTGATACCAAAGAAGTTGCTGAAGGTATCCCAGCCGCCTTCACGCGCGGAACGGCTGAACTCCAGGCCAAAGAAGGTCGGTTTCGGGATCTGGCTGATACCGTTCGGACCGCCGGTCACTTCGGTATTGTTGAGCAGCAGGATACGGACGATTTCGCCGAAGCCTAAGGTCACAATCGCCAGGTAGTCACCGCGCAGGCGCAGCACGGGGAAGCCAAGCAGGAAACCGGCGGCGGCAGAGACCAGTCCCGCCAGCGGCAGACAGGTCCAGAAGCCGAGGCCGTAATAGTGGTTCAGCAGGGCGAAGGTGTAAGCGCCGATGGCGTAGAAACCGCCGTAGCCCAGCACCAGCAGGCCGGACAGGCCCACCACCACGTTCAGACCCAGACCGAGGATCACATAAATCATGGTCAGGGTGGCGATATCCACCGTCCCGCGTGAAACCATAAACGGCCAGGCCACAGCCGCCACCAGCAGCGCCACGAGGAACAGCTTCTGTTTGATGGTCGAGCCGTCGATGGCCGGCAGCACAAACTTCGGCCCGGAGACGTTTTTCAGTGTCTTCTGGAAAATCGGTCGCAGCAGCTGGAAGAAGAAGACCACCGCCGTACCGACAAATACCCATTGCCAGCGGATATCAGACGCGACATCCACCACCAGTTTGGTGCCGCTCAGCTCCAGCTGAACGCCCATAAAGACGCCCGCCAGCACGAAGAACATGACCGCCGAAAGCAGCGCCATGGCAAAATGCATCGGTTTCATACTTTCTCTACCTCCGGACGGCCCAGAATACCGGTCGGCATCACCAGCAGCACCAGAATCAGCAGCGCGAAGGAGACCACGTCTTTATATTCGGTACTCAGGTAGGCAGAGGAGAGGGCTTCGGCCACGCCGAGGATCAGGCCGCCGATCATCGCCCCCGGAATACTGCCGATCCCGCCCAGCACCGCGGCGGTAAAGGCTTTCATCCCGGCCATAAAGCCGATGTACGGGTTGATTACGCCGTAGAACTGACCGAGCAGCACGCCCGCAACCGCCGCCATCGCCGCACCAATCACAAAGGTCAGGGCGATCACGCGGTCGGTGTTAATGCCAAGCAGGCTCGCCATCTTCAGATCTTCCGCGCAGGCGCGGCAGGCGCGGCCCATGCGGGAGTAACGAATGAAAATGGTCAGCGCCAGCATGGCGAGGAAGGTCACAATCCAGATCACCAGCTGCATGGTAGTAATCGACGCCGAGAAGTTCTCGCTGGCGCCAACAATCCACTGGCCGTTGAACAGGCTTGGCAGCGCCACATCGCGCGACCCTTCGGTCAGGCTGACGTAGTTTTGCAGGAAGATGGACATCCCGATGGCGGAGATCAGCGCGATCAGGCGCTTGGAGCTACGCACCGGGCGATAGGCTACCCGCTCGATACTCCAGCCATAGGCGCTGGCAATGATAATCGCCCCGACAAACCCGGCGGCCACCAGCAGCCAGCTGCTGTCGATCCCCATCATCATCAGCGCGGCGATAATCATAAAGGAGACATAACTGCCGATCATGTACACCTCGCCGTGGGCGAAGTTGATCATGCCGATAATGCCGTACACCATCGTGTAGCCGATGGCGATCAGTGCATAGGTGCTTCCCAGCGTCACGCCGTTAAACATCTGCTGCAGGAAATAGAGAAACTGCTCGGACATAAGGTAACCTTTCTATTCCCGCCCGGTCATGCCGGGCGGTGGGATAATGATTATTTGGCGACCGAGGATGAACCGTCGGCGTGCCACTTAAAGACACCAAACTCAAATCCCTTCAGATCGCCTTTCTCATCCCAGTTCAGCGGCCCAATCACGGTGTTTGCCCCGTGTGCTTTTAAATCTTTAATCAGATCCTGCGGCGCTTTGCTGCCGGTACGATCCATGGCGGTCGCCAGAGATTGCACGGCGGCATAGGTGATCCAGACGTACGGACCACTCGCGTCTTTTTTCTCTGCTTTCAGGGCGTCGACGATAGCAGCGTTAGCCGGATCCTGGTCATAGCGTTTTGGCATCGTCACCAGCATGCCTTCACCCGCGTCGCCGGCAATGTTCGACAGCGAGGCGTTACCGACCCCTTCCGGCCCCATAAACTGGGTTTTCAGACCGACAGAGCGGGCCTGGCGCAGCATCTGGCCCATTTCCGGGTAGTAGCCACCGTAGTAAACAAAGTCGATGTTCTCTTTCTGCAGACGGGCCAGCAGCGCCGAGAAATCTTTTTCGCCCGCGGTGATGCCGTCGAAGAAGACCACGTTGGCGCCGCCTTTTTTCAGGCCATCCTGCACCGAGCGGGCCAGCCCTTCGCCGTACTGCTGCTTATCGTGAATGATAGCGATACGCTGCGGCTTGACGCTGTCGAGGATGTACTTCGCTGCGGTTGGCCCCTGCGAGGAGTCGAGCCCGGCGGTACGCATGATGTACTGATAGCCGCGCTGGGTCAGTTCCGGGTTAGTGGCCCCTGGCGTGATCATCAGGATGCCTTCGTCTTCGTAGATATCAGACGCAGGCTGGGTGGAGGAGGAGCAGAGATGGCCAATCACATACTGAATGCCATCGTTAACAATTTTGTTGGCGACGGCGACGGCTTGTTTCGGGTCGCAGGCATCGTCATATTCCACGCCGACCAGTTTGTCGCCCTTGATGCCGCCCTTGGCGTTGATGTCTTTAATGGCCTGGCGCGCGCCGTTGAACTCCATATCGCCCCACTGGGCAACCGGGCCGGAGAGGGCCCCAACAATGGCAACTTTAATATCTTCCGCCGCAGCGGTATGGGTGATCGCCAGTGCAACCATCCCCGCGATGATAGTTTTCGCGTTCCTTTTCATCTGTGAATCCCCATTCGTGACGTGATGTATATATTTTGTTTTATTATGGTTAAAAAGCATTCTGTACTTTTATTAAACAACGCAACTTTTGCTATTGCCTTTAATGGTTTAGCGAGGTTTTTTGCCTAAAACCAGACTAAAATCTCTATATTTCAGGCTATTAAGCAAAGATAATATTCTGAAATCTGGCAGAGATAAACAAATAAAAGTGCAGTTTGCAGCATAAAATAACGGGACAATAAGCGGAATAAATCACTGCCATTCAGGTTAATATTCTGCTTATTTTTCGATCCCTGCGTTTTCTGGCTGCGCTTTTCTCTGCTAAAAAAGCAATCACCTGGGGAATGGATTTAAAAAGTGGAAGCGTCTGGCTAAATAAATTGAGTACACTGCCCCTACTCTTTTTGATTTGGACACGCGGCTAATGAAACTGACCATCCACCGTCTGGAGAACTTTAGCGACCAGGATCATATCGACCTCAACAAGATCTGGCCGGAATATTCCCCCTCCTCACTCACCGTTGATGAAACACACCGTATTTATGCAGCGCGCTTTAACGAGCGGCTGTTAGGGGCGGTGCGGGTAACGCTGAGCGGTACGCAAGGGGCGCTGGACTCCCTGCGCGTGCGCGAGGTCACCCGCCGTCGCGGCGTAGGGCAATATTTGATCGAAGAGGTGATGCGCGATAACCCGAGCGTGGCCTCGTGGTGGATGGCGGATATCGGCGTGGAAGACCGGGGCGTGATGGCAGCGTTTATGCAGGCGCTGGGGTTTACGGCGCAAAGTAATGGGTGGGAAAAGCAGTAAAAAAACCGGGTGGCGGCTTCGCCTTACCCGGCCTGAATTCTCCGCAGCATTTTCCCAAGCATTTCGTGTTGCAGGAAGGCGGCAAGTTATGAAATCCCCGGGAGCTTACATAAGTAAGTGACCGGGGTTGAATAACGCAGCCAACGCACCTGCGGCGCGAAAGGCGACGGGAAAATTATTTTGCGTCGGTCGCGGTACCGTTAGCATGCCAGTCGAACACGCCGAACTCGAAGCCTTTCAGATCGCCCTTCTCATCCCATGACAGCGGCCCCATCACGGTCTCTACGGAGTTGGCTTTCAGCCAGGTCGCAATCTCAGCTGGTTCAGCAGACTGATTCAGACCCGCCTGCAGGGTTTGCAGTGCGGCGTAGGTAGTCCAGACGAATGCGCCGCTTGGATCCTGTTTCTTGGCTTTGATCGCGTCTACGATCGGTTTGTTGGCTGGAACCTGGTCGTAGTTCTTCGGTTTGGTGACCAGCAGGCCTTCAGCCGATTCACCAGCGATGTTAGACAGCGACACGTTCGCCACCCCTTCCGGGCCCATGAACTGGGTTTTCAGACCGGCAGCACGCGCCTGACGCAGGAGCTGACCCATCTCCGGGTGGTAACCACCGTAGTAGACGAAGTCGATGTTCTCTTTCTTCAGACGCGCCACCATGGTAGAGAAATCTTTCTCACCGGCGGTGATACCGTCGAAGAACACCACGTTGGCGTTGGATTTTTTCAGGTTGTCCTGCACGGAACGCGCCAGGCCTTCACCGTACTGCTGCTTGTCATGGACAATAGCGATACGCTGCGGCTTCACTTTATCAACAATATATTTCGCGGCGGTTGGGCCCTGGTCAGAGTCCAGGCCAGTGGTACGCATTACCATCTTGTAGCCACGGGCGGTCAGTTCCGGCGCAGTGGCAGCAGGGGTGATCATCAGAATGCCTTCGTCTTCGTAGATGTCAGACGCAGGCTGCGTGGAAGAGGAGCACAGGTGGCCGATCACGTATTTGATGCCGTCGTTGACCACTTTGTTGGCTACCGCAACCGCTTGTTTCGGGTCACAGGCATCATCATATTTTACGATCTGCAGCTTTTCGCCTTTGATACCGCCCTTGGCATTAATGTCGGCAACCGCTTGTTCTGCGCCGGTAAACTCCTGGTCGCCGTACTGCGCTACCGGACCGGACATGGCGCCAACCACGGCCACTTTGATATCAGCCTGAGCCATGGTGCTGAATGCCAGCGCGATACATCCTGCCAGTAAGGCTTTGCCCTTCATATTCATCCTGAGAATCCCCATTGTGACGGTTATTGTGTTTGTTGTGATGTTGTTTTATGGCGCTTTATTTCGATTATGCGTCTGCCGTGCGCGCCTTTTCAGCATACTCTGCTAAAACATACCCCATTTTTATCTATTTGGAATAGCTATTTTGAAATGTATATAAGGTAAGGGAGGCTTTAACGAGTCAGCGCACAACACAGGGGTAAGTGTTTGCCGGCAGGGGGGAAAACGCCCGACGGGCGCTAAAAAAACAAAACCCCCGAATTTGCATTCGAGGGTTATCGGGGTACTTCGCGGGGATTAGGCTTCGATAGCAGCGCGAAGTTTTTTCATGGCGTTCTTCTCAAGCTGACGCACACGTTCAGCGGAGACGCCGTAGCGGTCGGCCAGCTCCTGCAGGGTGGACTTGTTGTCTTCGTCCAGCCAGCGGGCACGGATAATATCCTGGCTACGCTCGTCGAGGCCTTCCATTGCGAAGGTCAGCTTGTTGGCGGCCTGCTCTTCCCAGTTGTCGTCTTCGATGCCGTCGGCAAAGTTAGACGATTTATCCTGCAGATAGAGGACCGGGGCCATCGGCTGGCTGTCTGACGCATCATCGTCAGAGGACATATCAAAGGTCATATCCTGCGCGGCCATACGGGATTCCATCTCGCGCACATCTTTGCTGGAAACGCCCAGCTCGCGGGCAACCATCTCGACTTCATCCTGGTTAAACCAGCCCAGACGCTGCTTGGTTTTACGCAGGTTAAAGAACAGTTTACGCTGAGCTTTAGTGGTTGCGACCTTCACGATACGCCAGTTACGCAGCACGTATTCGTGGATTTCCGCTTTGATCCAGTGCACGGCGAAGGAGACCAGACGCACACCCACTTCCGGGTTGAAGCGACGCACCGCCTTCATCAGGCCGATGTTGCCTTCCTGAATCAAATCCGCCTGCGGCAGGCCGTAGCCCGCGTAGTTACGAGCAACGTGAACAACAAAGCGCAGGTGTGACAGGATCAGCGTCTTAGCTGCTTCCAGATCGCCCTGGTAATGCAGCTTTTCAGCGAGCTCCTTTTCTTCCTCGGCCGTCAACATCGGCCAGGTGTTCGCAGCCCGGATGTAAGACTCCAGGTTACCAACAGGGGCTAAAGCTAAAGTTTGCATTTCTTTGGTCATTCATTCCTCTCAATCGATTCTTTCTGGCGGCGGTTTGTCCCCATCAGGCAACGAACATGCCAGAATTAATGAGCAACGAGAATATCATTCACTCTTTTATCAGACAGTGATTTTATCCACAAGTTCCGAGTGAAACTGTGAATAAATTACGCACAAAATGTGACACGGGGATGATTATGCGGGACAGAGTCAACAGGAGACTCTTTCCCTGCACGGTGATTCTCAATGCAGGGAAAGATTATACCAGAGATTTTTTAGTCAGGGGTAAAGTGACGTAAATGTTGCACGGTTGCTAACCATGCTGCGATCCAGCCGATCATCGAGCACACCAGCAGCAATAACAGGCACTCATCGAAGGCTAAGCCACTGATATTAAACTTAGTTCCAAAAACCTGCGCCACATCGGTAACGGCCGCAGAAAGTCGCATCACCAAAATTTCTGACAATATCAGTGAAAGAAATGCGCCGGAAAAACCGAGCAATGCGCCGCCATACAGGAACGGACGCAGGATAAAACCGTCGGTAGCGCCGATCAGCTTCTGTACGTTAATGGTGTCGCGACGGGCGAAGATACTCAGCCGCACGCTGTTGCCGATAACGAGGAACACTGCCGCCACCATCAGCACGCCGATCATCGCCGCAACGCGCCCCACCAGGCCGGTCAGCGCCGTCAGACGGGCAAACCAGCTGTCGTCCATCCGCACTTCATCGATACCGTTGATGCGGGAGACGCGATCGCGCAGGGTGTTCAGCGACTCGGTCCCCTGGAAATCCAGTTTCGGGATCACCACCGCCACCGCAGGCAGGGGGTTCTCCTCCAGCATATCGAGCGCGCCGCCAAACCCGGACCAGTTACGGAACTCGCCTAACGCCTCATCCCGTGACAGATAGTTTACTTTCTCAACGCCCTGCTCCGCCTGCAGCTGCCCCACCACCTGCGCCGCCGCGTTATCGTCGAGCGCTTTGTCGAGATAGACGGTGATCTGCGGGGAAGGATAGTACTGCGACGCTGCCTGGTTTACGTTTTTGTAGACCATGTAGCAGACGCTGGGCAGGGTCAGGGAGATGGCAATCACCATCACCGTCAGGAAGGTGGCCAGCGGTTTGCTTTTCAGATCCTGCAGCGCGCCCTGGAAGGCGTACCGCACCTGTTCGTTAAAGACGTTGGTTTTGCGCGAGTTGGGTTTTGGCGCGGATTTGCTGCGCTTCGGCGCATTGCGGTTGCCGTCACCCGGGCCGCCCGCCGATTTACGAAAACGGTCGAGCTTGCTGCCAAACTGCCGCATCTGGTTCATTGCATCACGCTTATTCACCGAGGCCTCCGTGCAAATGACCGTCGCTCAGCGTCAGCATGCGGTACGAACGACGAGAGATAAGCCCCATGTCGTGCGTCGCCATCAGTACTGTCACCCCAACGCGGTTAAACTCCTCAAACAGACGCAGGATCCCTTCGGAAAGGGCGTCGTCCAGGTTACCGGTAGGTTCATCCGCCAGCAGCACCGCCGGTTTGTTCACCACCGCGCGGGCAATGCCCACGCGCTGCTGTTCACCGCCGGAGAGCTGGATCGGAAAGTTCTTCGCTTTGTCCAGCAGCCCGACCTTATCCAGCGCCGCGGAGACGCGACGACGAATATCATCCCCGCTGGCACCCGCAATAATCAGCGGGATCGCCACGTTGTCGAATACCGTGCGGTCCATCAGCAGATGGTGATCCTGGAAAATCATGCCGATCTGCCGACGCAGGAACGGCACTTCACGGTTTTTCAGGCGACTAATGTCGTGGCCGCTAAACCAGATTTTCCCGGCGCTGGGCCGTTCGATCCCACAGATAAGCTTGAGCAGGGTACTTTTCCCGGCGCCGGAGTGACCGGTCAGGAATGCCATCTCGCCCGGCTGCAGATGGAAGTTAATCCCCTGCAGCGCTTGTCTCCCACCGAGATAGGCCTTGCTGACGTGTTCAAAGCGAATCATTGTTAATCCTCTCGGGCAAAAAGTGCCTCAATAAAGTCGCCCGATTTAAACGGACGTAAATCTTCGATACGTTCGCCAACACCGATGTAACGGATAGGGATCCCGAACTGGTCCGCTACCGAGAAGATCACCCCGCCTTTCGCGGTGCCATCCAGCTTGGTCAGCGTGATCCCGGTCAGTCCTACCGCTTCATGGAACAGCTTCGCCTGACTGATGGCGTTCTGCCCGGTGCTGGCATCAATAGTCAGCATAATTTCATGCGGTGCATCTTCGTCCAGCTTCTTCATTACGCGGACGATCTTCTTCAATTCTTCCATCAGGTGCGATTTGTTCTGTAAACGCCCTGCGGTATCGGCAATCAGCACATCCACGTTACGCGCTTTCGCGGCCTGGATGGCGTCGAAAATCACTGATGCGGAGTCGGCACCGGTATGCTGGGCAATCACCGGAATATTGTTGCGCTGGCCCCACACCTGCAGCTGCTCGACGGCGGCGGCACGGAAGGTATCCCCCGCGGCCAGCATCACCGATTTGCCCTGCTGTTCGAACTGACGCGCCAGCTTGCCGATGGTGGTGGTTTTACCCACGCCGTTAACGCCGACCATCAGAATAACAAAGGGCATTTTGCCTTCAATATTAAGCGGTTCGTCAACTTTTGCGAGGATTTCACCCATCTCTTCTTTCAGCAGGCCGTACAGCGCCTCGGCGTCGCGCAGCTGTTTACGGCTGGCGCTCTCGGTCAGACTGGTGATGATTTTGCGGGTGGTTTCCACGCCAACGTCAGCAATCAGGAGCTGTTCTTCCAGCTCTTCAAAGAGATCATCGTCGATTTTCTTACCGCGGAACAGACTGATAAATCCGGAACCGAGGTTCTCTTTGGTTTTGACCAGGCTGCGTTTCAGACGGGCGAAGAAACCTTCTTTGGTTGGTTTTTCCTGCTCCTGAGCAATCTCTTCAACCGGCTCTTCCTCTTCGGCTACCGGGACGACAAGCACCGCTTCTTCTGCGGCTGCGGCCGCCAGCGCCTGAGCTTCGAGCTCTTCATCGCTAATGGGCTCTTCAACGTCGGTCTCTGGCAAGTACTCTTCCGGGATCGCTTCCTCAATTTCGTCGAGGATCTCTTCCGGCAGCGGTAATTCTTCATGCTCAACCGCCTGCGGAGGTTCCACCTCAGCAATCGGCTCGACAATCTCTTCCACAGGCTCTGGCGCAACGGCCACTGGCTCAACGATCACAGGCTCTGGCTCAACCGGCTGTGGTTTTTCGCTCTCCTGGACCTGCTCAGTAACCTCAACCACCTCTGCGGCAAAGGTTTCTGTCTCTTCTTTGCTGTGAGCAGGCGTTTCTGCTTCTACGTCAGCGACGGTCTCAACAGGGGTTTCTGGCTGCGGCTGTTCAACAACAGCGGGCTGTTCGGCGATCTGTTGTTCTTCGTTCTGCTGCTCGGTTTCCTGCTCTTTTTGACCAAAGCCCAGCCAGGAAAAGAAGCCACGTTTTTTCTCTTTTGCCATCTGCGACTACACCCCTCGCGGTTAATTACTGGCGCTATATACATGGAAGCTAAAAAAATGATGAAATAGTTTATCACTTAACTTAACGCACATCACCGCCTGCAAGCGCAGGCCGTCGGTGTACCCGAGCAAAGATATGAAGAAACCCAACCGTGCCGCAGCGGGCCAGATACGTATTATCGGCGGCCAGTGGCGAGGCCGTAAACTGCCGGTACCGGATAGCCCCGGTCTGCGCCCGACCACCGACCGCGTCCGCGAGACGCTGTTTAACTGGCTGGCTCCTTCAATGGTAGATGCCCGTTGCCTGGACTGCTTCGCCGGAAGCGGCGCCCTCGGGCTGGAGGCGCTGTCGCGTTATGCCGCCAGCGCCACGCTGCTGGAGATGGATCGCAGCGTTTCCCAACAGTTACAGCAAAACCTGGCCTCGCTGAAAGCGACACACGCCAACGTGGTTAATACTAACGCCCTCGCCTTCCTTGCGCAGGCGGGCACGCCGCACGATGTGGTGTTTGTCGATCCGCCGTTCCGCAAAGGACTGCTGGAAGAGACGCTGACGCTGCTGGAAAACAACGGCTGGCTGGCGGATGATGCGCTAATCTACGTCGAAAGTGAGGTAGAAAACGGTTTACCGCCGGTGCCTGCCCACTGGGATCTGCACCGGGAAAAAGTGGCCGGACAGGTCGCCTATCGTCTTTATCACCGTCAATCTCAAGGAGAGACCGATGCCGGTACTGATTAATCTGGGTCGTTTACTGATGCTGGGGGTCTGGGCATTTCTGATCCTCAACCTCGTCCATCCCTTCCCGCGTCCGATGAATATTTTCGTCAACGTGGCGCTGATTTTTACCTCATTTATGCATGCCCTGCAGATGGTGATGCTGAAAAACGGTATGCCAAAAGATGGCCCGAAAATGACCGGCTGGCAGCAGCTGCGGGTGTTTATTTTTGGTGTGTTTGAGCTGCTGGTGTGGATGAATAAGTTTAAGGCGCAGGCGAAAAAGTAACCTGCCGCCTTCTGCCCGGTGGCGCTGCGCTTACCGGGCCTACGGTTTATCACGGCGTCGGGCTAAATCCCTCAAACCGCGATCCCTTGTAACTCAACGTCCCTTTATCCCCTACCGTCAGCTGATGGTACTGCTTCTCGTCGAGGCGAAAAGTCATCTCCAGACCACCGCTTTCCGGCTTAAAGCTCGCTTCATAGCGCATGCTAGTGCCGGCAGGCGTCACCTGCTGCTGGCGGGAACGTCGGTCGTTAATCGGTTTTTCCCGTTTGTTGCTCACCACCACCCGCTTTTGCAGCAACGGGGCGGCGTCGTTATCCGCCTTTTCCCGGCGCTGCTGCACGAAGCGGAATGAGGCCGCAATGACGATAATCGCCAGTACGATAATAAAAAAAAGCGGCATCTTGCTCATTGAACCATCCTTTAAGACCAGGCTGAAATCAGGATAGCGTGCCACGCTGTGCATTGCTATTGGCCCGTCTGCACCACTACACTGAAGTGAAACTGTTTATTCAACAATAACAGATACAGGGACTTAATATGCTTTGGTCATTTATCGCTGTCTGTTTCTCCGCATGGCTGTATGTCGATGCGTCCTACCGCGGCCCTGCCTGGCAGCGCTGGCTGTTTAAACCCGTCACCTTGTTGCTGCTCCTGCTGCTGGCCTGGCAGGCGCCGATGTTTAACGCCATCAGCTACCTGGTGCTCGCCGGGCTCTGCGCCTCACTGGCCGGTGATGCTCTGACCCTGCTGCCGCGCCAGCGACTGCTGTATGCCGTGGGGGCGTTTTTCTTATCGCATCTGCTCTATACCATCTATTTCGCCAGTCAGATGACGCTGTCGTTCTTCTGGCCGCTGCCGCTGGCGCTGCTGGTGATTGGCGCGCTGTTGATCGCCGTAGTCTGGACGCGGCTGGAGGAGCTGCGCTGGGCGGTGTGTACCTTTATCGCCATGACCCTGGTGATGGTCTGGCTGGCGGGTGAGCTGTGGTTCTTCCGTCCGACGGCACCGGCTCTGTCGGCCTTCATCGGCGCCACGCTCCTGCTGTTGGGTAATATCGTCTGGCTGGGCAGTCACTATCGCCGCCGTTTCCGCGCCGATAATGCCATTGCCGCCGCGTGCTATTTCGCCGGACACTTCCTGATTGTGCGCTCGCTGTATATTTAAATAGCGCTTGACTCTGGAGTCGACTCCAGAGTGCATACTGCGGCTAATGAGAAAATTATCATTACCGGAGAGTGCCATGTCGACTCCAGAAACACCTAAAAAAGTGCCGCAATTTTCGGCACTTAAGCTCGCCCCCCTTCCCGCCAAAGAGACCTGCTGCGCTGCGGATCATGCCTCAGTGCAGACCGAACCTGTGCCTCCCATTCAGGGCCAGCGTTATAGCTGGGTGGTCAACGGCATGGACTGTGCCGCCTGTGCCCGCAAAGTAGAAACCGCCGTCAGACAGGTGGCAGGCGTCAATCACGTCCAGGTCCTGTTTGCTACCGAAAAGCTGCTAGTGGATGCGGGGAGCAACGTCAGCGCCCGGGTCGAAGCGGCCGTCGCCAGGGCGGGCTATACGCTGCGCAATGAAAATGCCCCCGCCGAAAAAACGTCCCCGCTGCGCGACAACTTGCCGCTCATCACGCTTATCCTGCTGATGGCCCTGAGCTGGGGGTTGGAGCAGTTCAACCATCCGCTCGGCAACCTCGCCTTTATCGCCACCACCCTCGTCGGGCTCTGGCCGGTGGCCCGTCAGGCGCTGCGCCTGATGAAAAGCGGGAGCTGGTTCGCGATTGAAACGCTGATGAGCGTGGCCGCCATCGGGGCGCTGTTTATCGGTGCCACGGCGGAAGCGGCGATGGTTCTGCTGCTGTTTCTGATTGGTGAACGCCTCGAAGGCTGGGCGGCAAGCCGGGCGCGCAAAGGGGTCAGCGCGCTGATGGCGCTGAAGCCGGAAACCGCCATCCAGGTCATTCATAATGAGCGCAAAACCGTACCCATCGCCGCGTTGCGTCCGGGAGATGTGATTGAGGTTGCCGCCGGGGGGCGTCTGCCTGCCGACGGGACGCTGCTTACCACCGCGGCCAGCTTTGATGAAAGCGCCCTGACCGGGGAATCCATCCCGGTCGATCGTTCGGCGGGGGAAAAAGTCCCGGCCGGAGCCACCAGCGTCGATCGTCTGGTGCAGTTGACGGTCCTGTCCGAACCGGGCGACAGCGCCATCGACCGCATCCTGAAGCTGATTGAAGAGGCAGAGGAACGCCGCGCCCCGGTGGAGCGCTTTATCGACCGCTTCAGCCGAATCTATACCCCGGTGATTATGCTGGTCGCGCTGCTGGTGGCCGTGGTGCCGCCGCTGCTGTTCAGCGCCTCCTGGGAGGGCTGGATCTACAAAGGGCTGACCCTGCTGCTGATTGGTTGTCCGTGCGCGCTGGTGATCTCCACCCCGGCGGCCATCACTTCCGGGCTGGCGGCGGCCGCACGTCGTGGGGCGCTGATTAAGGGCGGCGCGGCGCTGGAGCAGCTGGCGCAGGTGCAGCAGGTGGCGTTCGACAAAACCGGCACCCTGACGGTGGGCAAACCACAGGTGACGGGCATTTATCCGCATGAGATCCGCGAGCAGGATCTGCTGGCGCTGGCCGCCGGGGTGGAGCAAGGTTCGACTCACCCGCTGGCGCAGGCGATTGTCCGCGAAGCGCAGTCTCGTGGGCTGGCTGTTCCGGCGGCGATCGCCCAGCGTGCGCTGATGGGGTCAGGGATTGAAGCCGAGGTCGCGGGCCGCAAGGTGCTGATTTGCGCCGCAGATAAATTCCCTGCCCCGCATTTTGCGACGCAAATCCAGACTCTGGAACAGGCCGGACAGACGGTGGTGATGGTGATTCAGGATGGCGAGGCAAAAGGTCTGATCGCGCTTCGGGACACCCTGCGGGACGACGCGAAAGAGGCCATAGCCGCACTGCATCAATTGGGCATCAAGGGAGCGATCCTGACCGGTGATAACCCGCGCGCTGCCGCGGCCATTGCCGGGGAGCTGGGGCTCGATTTCCGTGCCGGGCTGCTGCCGGCGGATAAAGTGCAGGCGGTAACGGCCCTGAATGCGCAAACGCCGCTGGCGATGGTCGGGGACGGGATTAACGACGCCCCGGCGATGAAGGCGGCAACCATTGGCATTGCGATGGGCAGCGGCACCGATGTGGCGCTGGAGACCGCCGATGCGGCGCTCACCCACAACCGGTTGACCGGGCTGGCGCAGATGATAAGTCTGGCCCGCGCCACCCGGGCCAATATCCGGCAGAACATCGCCATTGCGCTGGGGTTGAAGGGGATTTTCCTGGTGACGACGCTGCTGGGGATGACCGGATTGTGGCTGGCGGTGCTGGCGGATACCGGGGCGACGGTATTAGTGACGGCGAACGCGCTTCGGCTGTTGCGCGGTCGGTAAACATTGCCGGGCGGCGCTACGCTTGCCGGGCCTACGGTTTTGTAGGCCGGGCAAGGCGCAGCCGCCGCCCGGCATTCTCACAACGTCTACTGCATCCCCAACATCCGCGGTAACCACAGCGATATCGCCGGGATGTAGGTCACCAACCCCAACACCACCAGCAGCATGCCGTAGAACGGCAGCATCGCGCGTACCACGGTTTCGATCTTCTGCTTACTCACCGCACTGGCGACAAACAGCACTGACCCTACCGGCGGGGTAATCAGCCCCATCCCGAGGTTCACCATCATGATCATCCCGAAATGCACCGGATCGATCCCCAGCGCGTTGGTCACCGGCAGCAGCACCGGGGTCAGGATCAGAATGATCGGCGCCATGTCCATCAGTGTGCCAATCAGCAGCAGCATGATGTTGATGTACATGAGGATCACGTACTTGTTGTCCGACAGAGAGGTGAAGAACTCGGTGATGCGCATCGGCAGCTGCATGTAGGTCATCACCGCGCCAAACGCCGCGGCAAAGCCGATCAGGATCATCACGATGGTTACCGTCTTCACCGTGCGGCACATTAGCTTCGGCAGTTCGTTCCACTTGTAGTCACGGTAGATAAACATGGTGACGAAGAACGCCCACAGGCAGGCGACCGCCGCGGATTCGGTGGCGGTAAAGATCCCCGACAAAATGCCGCCGAGAATAATCACTACCGTCATCAGCCCCCACAGGGCATCGAAGAAAATCTTCAGCGCCTGCTTAAAGGGGATCCTTTCGCCTTTCGGATAACCGCGCTTATGGGCAAAGCCCAGGCACAGCACCATCAGACAGACCCCGAGCAGCAGACCCGGCAGGACGCCCGCGATAAACAGCGTCGCAATCGACACCGTACCGCCTGCCGCCAGGGAGTAGATCACCGAGTTGTGGCTGGGGGGGATCAAAATCGCCTGCACCGAGCCGCTGGCGGTCACCGCCGCCGCGTACTCACGCGGATAACCCTTCTTCTCCATCTCCGGGATCATCACGCTGCCGATGGAGGCAGTATCCGCCACCGACGAGCCCGAAATCGCACCGAAGAAGGTCGAGGCGACGATATTCACCAGCGACAGTCCGCCGCGAATAAAGCCGACAAAGATATAGGCAAAGTTCACCAGTCGGCGGGCAATGCCCCCTTCCGCCATGATCGCCCCCGCCAGGATAAAGAACGGGATCGCCAGCAGGGTAAATTTATTCACCCCGCTGGTGATCTGGATCATCAGCGCCTCCAGCGGCAGGTCAATCCACAGCGCACCAGCCACCGCACTTAACCCGACGGCAAAGGCCACCGGCATCCCCAGCGCCAGTAAAATGGCGAGGGTGAAGAGCAAAACAAACGCATCCATGATCCACCCCTTAACCGTGGTTGCCGATCATCACGACCGGGCGATGTTCCTGAGAGCCAAACATCAGGCGCTCCAGGACGAACAAAATGAGGATCGCCGAGCCGATAGGCAGCGGCAGGTAGCTCTCACCCGAGGTGAGAACCGGGAACTCGGCCACCGGCTGTTCCCACAGTTCGATGCAGAGCAGGTAGCTGTACCAGAAGATGATCAGCGAGATCAGCAGCATCAGCACATCCACCACCTTCGCGCACAGCGCTTTCAACGCCGCAGGCAGGCGGTCGGTGAGCATATTCACCGCGATATGCGATCCGGCGCGATACCCCACCGCTGCGCCGATAAAGGTAAAGGTCACCATGCAGATAATGGCTATCGGCTCTGGCCACGACTCGCCGCGGTTAAGGACGTAGCGGGAAAAAATCCCAATCGGGATCACGATGGTCATCACCAGCAGCGAAATGCCCGCCACCGCCATGGCGAGCAGGTACAGGCGATCCATCCACTTCAAATAGCGTTCGGACATACGTCCTCCACAACGAGGGGGTTACTGAACATCAGCGATGGCTTTCATCAGATCCTGATGCTTGTTGCCATACTGGGCGCGCACCGGCTCTGTCGCCTTCACGAAGACCGCTTTATCAATGTCGTGGAACTGTACGCCGCCCGCCTTCATCTTCTGCAGGGCTTCGTCGTTGTAGGCCTGCCACAGCTTGCGCTGCTCAAACTGCGCTTCGCGGGCCAGGGTCAGGATTTTTTGCTGTTCGTCGGCGCTCAGCTTGTCCCATTTCACTTTGGAGTAGAGCAGCATTTCCGGGGTGATAAAGTGGCCGCTGAGGGTGTAGTTTTTGGCAATCGGCATGTAGTTATGGGCGATAAAGGTTGGCGGGTTGTTCTCGGCCCCGTCGATCACGCCGGTCTGCATGCCGCTGTAGACTTCACTCACCCCCATCGCCACGGAGTTGGCACCCATATCTTTCAGCGTCGCCAGCGCCACCGGGCTACCCTGGACGCGGATTTTTTTCCCTTTCAGATCTTCCGGTTTCACAATCGGATCTTTGGTGATCAGGTTACGGGTGCCGGAGTCCATCCAGCCGAGGAATATCAGGCGCGATTTCGGGTTAGCGGTGAGTTTGTCGCCGATGGATTTACCGATATCGCCGTCGATCACTTTGTGCATATGGTCTTCATCGCGGAAGACGTAGGGCAGCGTAAAGACCTCGATATCCGGCAGGATGGCGGCAACCGGGGCCATGGAGACGCGAATCATGTCAATCGCCCCCATCTGCGCCTGCTCAATCATCTGCTTTTCATCGCCCAGCACGCCGCCCGGGAAGACTTTGATATCCAGCTTGCCGTCGGTTTGTTGTTTGAGTTTTTCACCCATGTGCTGTACCGCCACCACGTTCGGGTAGCCTTCAGGATGCACATCGGCAGCTCTGATGGTTTGCGCGGAAACAGAGCAGGCAAAAGCAGACAGGCACAGAGCGGCCAGCAACGGCTTGAGGGTCGTTTTCATTGAGTCAACTCCAGGGTAGTGAGGTAAGTATCGGAACGTTGTTTTAGTTTTGAACGTTTAAAAACTAGCCCAATGCCTGGAAAGCGTAGGTGAAGCGCCTCACAAAAAGCGCTAAATAATGAAATGGTGGTTCAGATTTGTGCGGGATGTCATGCCGGGTGGCGGCTACGCCTTACCCGGCCTGGAACGTCTGTTACCCTTTGCGGATAAGATATCGATACGGTAGTGACGCAGTCTCCTGCGCCAGCAGCTCGTGTTCCATAAAGGTACAGAAGCCCGGAATATCGCGGGTCGTGGCCGGATCGTCGGCAATAATTAGCAGCGTTTCGCCGGATTGCATATTGCGCACGGTTTTGCGCACCATCATCACGGGTTCCGGGCAGCGCAGGCCCTGAGCATCAAGGGTATGGTCCGGGTGGGTAAGCAGATCGGTCATCTTGGTCTCGTCCAGATAAAAACGGCAGTAGTTTACGCCGCAGGCGGAGCAAAGCAAACCAGGTTAACGATTGCGTGAAAATTAGCCATTGCAAACTGTCGTTAAAGCAGTATCATGCGGCGGCTTTATTGGGTTCCCTCACCCCAAATACTAATCAAAAAGGTCACAATATGACGCAATTCTCTCAATCGCAGCGCGTAAAAGCGTTGTTCTGGCTTTCGCTTTTCCATCTGCTGGTGATCACCTCCAGTAACTACCTGGTGCAGCTGCCAATCTCCATTTTTGGTTTTCATACCACCTGGGGCGCGTTCAGTTTTCCGTTTATCTTCCTTGCAACCGATCTCACCGTCCGTATCTTTGGCGCCCCGCTGGCCCGACGCATTATTTTTGCCGTCATGCTTCCGGCGCTGTTTGTTTCGTACGTGATCTCCTCGCTGTTCTATATGGGCAGCTGGCAGGGGTTCGGCGCGCTGATGCACTTCAACCTGTTCGTCGCCCGTATCGCCGCCGCCAGCTTTATGGCCTATGCGCTGGGGCAGATCCTCGACGTGCATGTGTTTAACCGCCTGCGGCAGAACCATCGCTGGTGGATGGCCCCCACCGCCTCCACGCTGTTTGGCAACGTCAGCGATACGTTAGCCTTTTTCTTTATCGCCTTCTGGCGCAGCCCGGATGCGTTCATGGCGCAACACTGGATGGAAATTGCCCTCGTGGATTATGCCTTTAAGGTGCTTATCAGCCTGGTCTTCTTCCTGCCGATGTACGGCGTGCTGCTGAATATGTTGCTGAAAAGATTCGCGGATAAATCTGAAATCCCGGGATTGCAGGCTGGTTAAAGGTTCCCCTGAACAGTTGTGATAAGATGGATTGATGCGCCGTTATGGCCGTTTATCGAAAGGAAGAATGTAATGCGCAATCTGGTTAAATATGTCGGGATTGGCCTGCTGGTGATGGGGCTGGCAGCCTGTGATAACAGCGACACCAAAACGCCTGCTCAGGCTGCGTCTGCTGAAAGCAACGCGACGGGTCAACCGGTCAGCCTGATGGATGGCAAACTCAGCTTCTCTCTGCCAGCCGATATGACCGATCAGAGCGGCAAGCTGGGCACCCAGGCGAATAACATGCACGTCTATTCCGATGCCACCGGGCAAAAAGCGGTGATTGTGATCGTCGGAGATGACACCAATGAAGATCTGGGCGTGCTGGCAAAACGCCTGGAAGATCAGCAGCGCAGCCGTGACCCGCAGCTGCAGGTGGTGACCAACAAATCCATCGAGCTGAAAGACCACAAAATGCAGCAGCTGGACAGCATTATCTCTGCCAAAGGCCAGACCGCTTACTCCTCCGTGGTGCTGGGCAAAGTGGACAATAAGCTGCTGACCCTGCAGATCACGCTGCCTGCTGACGATCAGCAGAAAGCGCAAACTGCCGCAGAGAACATCATCAATACTCTCGTGATTCAGTAAGTTCTCACGATGACATGGCCTCCGCTGGAGGCCATTTTTTTAGCCGCCACGTCAGCAGTAACGCCACCGCCACCAGCCCCGCGGCCGCCAGATAGATAACCGGCACCCCGGCCCACGCCATCACCAGCCCGGCCAGCGGCCCGGTAATTCCCAGCGACATATCCATAAACACCGTGTAGGTCGCCAGCGCCGCGCCCTGGTTCTGCTGCGGCACCGCTTTGACCGCCACCACCCCCAGCGCCGGGAACACCAGCGAGAAACCCGCCCCCGCGAGGAAGACTCCGATCCGCGCCATCCACGGCGCATCGGCGATACCGGTCAGTAGCAGGCCGATAATCTCAACAGCAAAGCAGATGATGGCCACGTTCAGCCCACCCAGCCGGTTGATACCGTTCGGGAACAGCAGCCGCGTCCCGACGAAGGCACAGCTAAATAGCGTTAACGCAAAGGCTGCGCCGTCCCAGCCTTTATCGGCGTAAAACAGCGTAATGAAGGTGGCGATCACCCCAAATCCTGCCGAGCCGAGTGCCAGCGCCATGCCGTAGGGCCAGACCCGCCCCAGCACCGCACGAAACGGCATCGGCTTGCCTTTGCTGGCTTTGACTTTCGATCGCGGCAGCGCAAACAGAATCGCCAGCAGCGCCACCACCATAATGGTGAGCGCCAGCCCGTTCAGGCCGGTGTAGCGATAGCAGAGCACCCCCAGCGGGGCCCCCATCGCCATCGCGCCGTAGGTCACAATCCCGTTCCAGGAGATCACCCGCCCGATGTGCGATGCCCCCACCACCCCCACGCCCCACAGCGTGGAGCCGGTTCCGGCAAGACTTTGCCCGACGCCGAGGATCACCCGGCCCAGACAGAGCAGCACCAGGCTCACCATCGGCCAGGCGCTGGTTAACCCGGCGAGAAAATAGCTCACCCCGCTCAGGAAGCAGCCGCAGAGTCCCAGCACCACAATGCTTTTCGGGCCAAACAGGTCGGCATAGCGCCCGGCATAAGGGCGACTTAACAGGGTGGCGAAGTATTGCAGGCTGATCACCAGCCCTGCCCAGAAGGCGCTAAAGCCCATGATGTCATGGACATAGCCCGGCAGAACGGCGAGCGGCAAACCGATGGTCAGGTAGCTGGCAAAGTTGAAAATAACGACGGAAACAATACGCAGGTTGAGGCGTAATCCACTCAGTGCCGGTTCGGCGGCGGGTTCGGGCATCAGGTTCACCAGAATTTTTACAACAGTGTTTCACTATTACCATGCCAGGGGCAGAAATGCAGCAGCGACTTTAAGATTAACGGCCTCCGCCGAAGCGCTGCGCGCGCACTACACTTATGAGCATCTTAGAAGAGGAAACACTATGTTAACCACCCCACCCGCTAAACCGGGTCTTACACAGCCTGATAAATCCGGTCTGCACATTCTGCTCAAACTGGCCTGCCTGGTGGTGATCCTTGCCGGCATCCACGCTGCAGCGGATATTCTCGTGCAGCTATTGCTGGCGCTTTTTTTCGCCATCGTCCTTAACCCTCTCGTCACCTGGTTTTTGCGTCGCGGGGTTAGCCGCCCCCTGGCCATCACCATTGTGGTGGTGGTGATGCTGATTGGCCTGACGGCGCTGTTTGGGGTGCTGGCGGCTTCGCTCAATGAATTTGCCGCCATGCTGCCGAAATACAATAAAGAGCTGACGCGCAAACTGGTTGATGTGCAGGAGATGTTCCCGTTCCTCAACCTGCATATCTCCCCGGAGCGAATGCTACGCCGGATGGATTCGGAAAAGGTGATGACCTTTGCCACCGCGCTGATGACCCAACTGTCCGGGGCGATGGCCAGCGTTCTGCTGCTGGTGATGACGGTGGTCTTTATGCTGTTTGAAGTCCGCCACGTGCCGTACAAAATGCGTTTTGCCCTCAATAATCCACAGATCCACATCGCTGGCCTGCACCGGGCGCTGAAGGGCGTCTCCCATTATCTGGCGCTGAAGACGCTGCTCAGCCTGTGGACGGGTGCCATTGTCTGGCTGGGGCTGACCCTGCTGGGGGTGCAGTTCGCGCTGATGTGGGGCGTGCTGGCCTTCCTGCTCAACTACGTGCCCAACATTGGCGCGGTGATCTCCGCCGTCCCGCCGATGATCCAGGCGTTTCTGTTCAATGGCCTCTATGAGTGCGCCATGGTGGGGGCGCTGTTCCTGATCGTCCATATGGTGCTCGGCAATATCCTGGAGCCACGGATGATGGGCCACCGGCTGGGGATGTCCACCATGGTGGTGTTCCTGTCGTTACTGGTCTGGGGCTGGTTGCTGGGGCCGGTGGGGATGTTATTGTCCGTTCCGCTGACCAGCGTCTGTAAGATCTGGATGGAGACCACCCAGGGGGGCAGCAAGCTGGCGATCCTGCTCGGACCAGGCCGACCGAAAAGCCGGTTACCGGGATAGTACAACCTACCAAAAAAGGTGATGTTCTACGCTATCCACACTCTATAGACTTTCTGCCGCTATTTTATAGCGGCATTTTTATCGCTGAAGATATATCAGTGTCCGGAAGAGCCTCAGCGGAAAATATAAAAATCTGAAAATTGCTGTTATTTCCCTTAAGTCAAAAAAAGCTTAATTTGCAGAATACGCATTTATGATACCCTGCCGCTTTTCGTCACATTGTCGCTGAGATAATAGCGTCGTGCAGATAGCCTCAGGCCGACTGATATATTTCTTCAATGTAAGTGTCCTGTTTAAATCATTTTATTGATATGGAGTTGTTAATGAAAAAGATCGTTAAATTGTTCGCTGCATTTGCTGTGGTTGGCGCCCTGGCCGGCTGTGCACGCACCGCCCCTGTTCATCAGGTTCACACCACGGTGAGCGCAGGTCATACCGCCGATCAGGTGAAAACCGCGATCCTGAAAGCCGGTCAGAAACGTGAATGGGTGATGTCCGAAAACGGCCCTGGGGTGATCAAAGGCCGTCTGCAGGCGCGCGATCACTTTGCCGAAGTTAAAATCACTTACTCTGCAACAAGCTATTCAATCAACTATGAAAACAGTCTCAACCTGAATGCGGCTGACGGTAAAATCCATAAAAACTACAACCGCTGGGTAAATAACCTCGACCATGATATCCAGCTGAACCTGTCAGCGGGTGCCGCGCTGTAATATTTCCTGAAGTCGGGTCGAGTTGGGCCCGATACTCTCTACTCTGGTCAGTAAAAGGTTACGCAACATATGTACGAAAAGGACTCCCTCAGCGCGCTTGATGCCATCACGGAAGCGCAACGTATCGCTTTTGCGCCGATGCTGTTTCAAACCGCCCTCTGTCTGCGTAACTCCGGAGTTCTTGCCTGGCTGGATAAACAAGGGAAACGGGGCTCCTCCCTTGAGGAGATCGTCGCCAACAGCACCCTCAATGAATACGGTGTCAGCGTCCTGCTGGATATGGGATTAAGTGGCCGGATCGTTACCTGTAAAGAGGGAACCTATTATCTCGCCAAAGTGGGCCATTATTTACTGCACGATAACATGACCCGCGTGAATATGGATTTCACCCAGGATGTCTGTTACCAGGGCTTATTTCATCTTGCAGAGGCACTGAAAGAGGAAAAGCCTGCCGGATTATCGGTGTTTGGTGAATGGCCGACCATTTATCCGGCGCTGTCAGCCCTGCCTGAGCAGGCGAAAAAGAGCTGGTTTGCGTTTGATCACTTCTATTCAGATGGCGCGTTCAATGACGCATTGCCCCATATATTCGCAAGCTCGCCGACAAAATTGTACGATGTCGGCGGCAATACCGGTAAATGGGCGCTACGCTGCTGTGGATATGATGAAAATATCGCCGTTACGCTGCTCGATCTGCCGCAACAAATCGCGCTGGCACAGGAAAATATCGCAAAAGCAGGATTATCTCATCGTATTGGATTCCATCCTGTCGATATGCTGAGCGATGCAGCGCTGCCGGATGAAGCCGATATCTGGTGGATGAGCCAGTTCCTGGACTGCTTCTCTCCCGATCAGATTGTCACGATGCTGAGCAAAGTGGCGAAGGTGATGAAGCCAGGCGCCCGTTTGTGCATTATGGAGCTGTTCTGGGATGCGCAAAAATTCGAAGCGGCCTCATTTAGCCTGAACGCAACGTCGCTCTATTTTACCTGTATGGCGAACGGCAATAGTCGTTTTTACAGCGTAGAGAAATTTTACCACTACCTGGAGACGGCGGGTTTCCGGGTAGAGCAACGACTGGACAATCTCGGGGTGGGTCACACCTTGTTGATGTGTCAGAAGAACGAACAATAACGCTACCGGTTATTTTGCATCGTCATTAGATTACGGATTTACCGCGGACGCGCGCAGATGAAATTTGCATTAAACATTGTTGACTGGCAAGCCAGAGCGCCAGGCCTTAGTGATGCCAGTCAATGGCAGGCATGGTCACAGGGTATGCACAGCATCGACCCTGGCGCGCCGCAGGCAAAACTGACCGATCTGCCGATGATGACCGCACGCCGCCTCAATTCTGGCAGCAAACTGGCGGTCGATTGCGGTCTGTCGATGGTGCGTAAACATGCCATCGACGCCGTGGTCTACACCAGTCGTCACGGTGAGCTGGAGCGTAACTATCGCATCCTGCATGCGCTGGCGACCGGGCAGGACGTTTCCCCCACCGATTTCGCCATGTCCGTCCATAACTCCGCGGTGGGCAATCTCACCATCGCGGCACGTCAGCCGATTGTCTCCTCTTCCCTCTCCGCCGGGCTGGATACCTTCCAGCAGGGCCTGTGTGAAGTGCTGAGTCTGCTGCAGGCCGGACATACTCGCGTGTTGATGGTCGATTTCGACGGCGCCCTGCCCGATTTTTACCACTCCGCGCTGCCGTCAACGATGCCTACCTGGCCGTTTGCACTGGCGCTGGTGATTGAAGCCGGTCATACCCTGCGCTGTGAAACCCGCCCCGGCAGTTGCGGTGAAGAACCCGCGCTGCCACAGAGTCTGATGTTTCTACAACACTATCTGCGCCACGATCCGCAGTTTGTGGTGTCCGGCGAGCGCCTGCTCTGGCAGTGGACGCGCGAATGAACAGCATCAAAACCACGCTCAATTACGGCTGGCGACTGGTGATGACCGGCCTGTGCTTCGTGCTGTTTGGCCTCGGTGGGCTGCTGCTGTCGCTGGTGTGGTTCAACCTCTTGAACCTGGTTCAGCGCGATCGCGTCCGTCGTCGTCGTCTCGCCCGACGCAGTATTGCCGCCAGCTTCCGCGCTTTTTTAACCGTCGCCCGCGCCCTTGGGGTGCTGGATTATCGTATCGATAATCTCGCTGCCCTACGCCAGGATCGCGGTTGTCTGGTGGTGGCGAACCATCCCACGCTTATTGACTACGTGCTTATCGCCTCGGTGATGCCGGAGACAGACTGCGTGGTGAAAAGCGCCCTGCTGCGTAATCCCTTTCTCCGCGGGGTGGTCCGGGCGGCCGATTACCTGGTCAATAGCGAAGCCAACACGCTGCTAAACGCCTGCAAGCAACGACTGAACCAGGGCGATACGTTACTGATTTTTCCTGAAGGCACGCGTACGCGAGTGGGCGAAGCCATCACGCTGCAACGTGGTGCGGCAAATATTGCCGTGCGTTGCGCCAGCGATCTGCGGGTGGTGATTATCCACTGTAGCGAGCATCTGCTCGATAAACAAAGCCGGTGGTATGACGTACCGCCGAACAAACCTTTTTTCACCGTCGATGTCCGTGAACGGGTGAACATTGATGATTTTTACGATGCGGCGGTACAAGAACCGGCTCTGGTAGCCCGGCAACTCAACCGGCACCTGCAGCATCGCTTAACATGCGGTCTTCAATCTTTGTCAGGAATTAATGATGCAAGCGCTCAACCTTGAAATTAAAAATCTTATTATCTCTACGCTAAATCTGGACGAACTGACCCCGGACGATATCGATACCGATGCGGCACTGTTTGGCGATGGCCTGGGTCTTGATTCCATCGATGCCCTGGAGCTGGGTCTGGCAGTAAAAAACCAGTACGGTGTGGTGCTCTCTGCCGAAAGCGAAGAGATGCGTCAGCACTTCTTCTCCGTCGCCACGCTGGCGTCTTTCATCACTGCTCAACGCGCCTGAGACCGGATCCGTTATGACAACAGAACAAGACTCTATTTATCAGGAAGTGACCTCCCTGCTGATCAAACTGTTTGAGATCGCCCCGGAAGCGATCACCCCTGAGGCACGCCTGTATGAAGATCTGGAGCTCGACAGCATCGACGCCGTCGACATGATTGTTCATCTGCAGAAGAAAACCGGTAAGAAGATCAAACCGGAAACCTTTAAATCGGTGCGTACCGTGCAGGACGTCGTGGATGCTGTAGAACAGCTTCTGCGCGAAGCATAAGACGTCATGCGTGGCGGACGGTCATTTCCGGCGATCCCGCTGCTGACGGGAGCGATGCTGCTCGCCTGGCCCTTCCTGATTGGCTTCGGACTGACCCATAACAGCCTGCACTGGTTGCTGCCGCTGATGGCGTTGCTGTTGCTGTTCCGCTTTCGCCAGGCGCGGCAAAACGCGGGCCCCATGCGCTATGTGGTGCAGAGTGTAGCCCTGGCGGGCATTGCCCTGTGCTCGGCAAGTTACCTGCTGAAAGCGCATCAGTGGTTGCTGCTGTATCCGGTGGTTGTCAACCTGGTGATGCTGGCGGTATTTGCCGGATCGCTGTGGACGGCGATGCCGCTGGTGGAACGGCTGGCGCGGCTGCGGGAACCGAATTTACCCCCTGAAGGCGTGCGTTATACCCGTGTTGTGACCCGGGTGTGGTGCGGCTTTTTCATTTTTAACGGTAGCGTGGCGCTATTCACCGTGCTGCGGGGCGATATGCAGCTCTGGACGCTGTGGAACGGGATGATCGCCTACATCCTGATGGGAACCGTCATGGCAACCGAATGGCTGGTGCGTCAACGGGTGATAAAAAAAGAGAAGCACAATGGATAAAACCCTTCCCCTGAGCCAGTGGATGAATGCCCCCCGCCCTGACGACACGCCTGTCGCCTGGCTGGGAGATCACTGCTGGACGCTCGGGCAGTTGCGCTATGACGTCAGCGCGTTGACGGCGTACCTCCAACAGCAGGAAGGCGAGCGCTGGGCACTCTGCTTCGATAACAGCTATCTGTTTATCGTCGCCCTGCTGGCGGCGCTGCATGCGGGTAAAACCCCGGTGGTCCCGGGGCACAGCCGCGTCTCGCAGCTGGAAGAACAGCACGCCCTGTTCAGTGGCGTATTGAGTGACCAGACGCTCAGCTTCCAGGGCCGCCTGATCGTGGTTAACTCTGCCCGTCGCAGCGCGACGGGCTTCACTGCGTTACCCGCCATTGATGACAGCCGTTTTGTCGAACTTTTTACCTCCGGTTCAACCGGCGCGCCTGGCCGGATCATCAAGTACATCACCCAGCTCGATCGGGAAATTGAACTGCTGGCCGCCCGTTTTGGCGAGCGTTTGAACGGCTGCTGCGTGGTGGCCTCCGTCGTCCCCCAGCACCTGTACGGCCTGACGTTTCGTATTATGTTGCCGATGGCGCTGGGGCTGCCGCTGCATGCGGCGATGCTCTACTATGCCGAGCAACTGGCGGCCCTGCCCCATGATAAGCGTTACCTGTTTATCAGCAGCCCGGCGTTTCTCAAGCGTCTCGACACGCAGCTCACGCCGCCACCCGTGGCGATGCTGATCTCCGCCGGGGGGATGCTGGCGTGGCAGTCGGTCTGCGAAACCTGGCGATGGCTGGCCATCTGGCCGGATGAAATTTACGGCAGCACCGAAACCGGGGTGCTCGCATGGCGTCATCGTCAGGAAGAGGATGGCCCCTGGCTGCCCTTCCCCGGCGTAAATTTCAGCCACCACGACGACATACTGCGCGTGACCTCACCGCTGATCTATCAACCAGAGGGATTACCGCTCGACGACATTCTGCAGTTTGACGTCAAGGGTCAGTTCAGCATCATCGGACGCCGGGGCCGGGTGGTCAAAATCGAAGAAAAACGCATTTCACTCAATGAGATTGAGCAGCGTTTGCTGGCGCTGGATGGCATTTGTGAAGCGGCAGCGTTGCCGGTAACGCGCGGCGGACGGCAGGGCATTGGCGTGCTGCTGGTGTTGGACGATGCGGCACGACAGCAGCTGAAGCAGCGTGGCCATAAAGCGCAGGAGTTTGCCTGGCGACGGGCCCTGCTGCCGTGGCTCGAAGCGGTCGCCATTCCCCGCTACTGGCGCATCGTTGATGAAATGCCGGTGAACAGTATGAATAAGCGTGTCTATGCGCAGTTACAGGAGTTGTTTCATGAAAATCCATGAAATCGGGCGCCATCAGGCACAACCGCAGCAGCTTGAGGTCGTCCTGCACCTCGATCCGGCGCTGTTCTGGTTCAAGGGCCATTTTGCCGTACAGCCCCTGCTGCCCGGCGTCGCTCAGCTCGACTGGGTGATGCACTACGCCACTACCCTGCTGGCACCGGAGTATCGTTTTCACAGCATTCAGAATGTGAAATTCCAGGCACCGCTGCTCCCGGATACCAGGGTGACACTCACCCTCGACTGGAACCCCGAACGCGAGATGCTCACCTTCAGCTATCAGCGTCATGACGGGGAACAACGCCTCACCGCCAGCAGCGGGAAGATTCGTCTATGTCGCTAACCTTTCGCCCCTGCATCCTGATCCCCTGCTACAACCACGGGGCGATGATGGCGAAGGTGCTGACGCGCCTGGCCCCGTTTCAGCTGCCGGTTATTGTGGTCGACGATGGCAGCGATGCCCATACCCGGCAGACGCTGGACCAGCTAGCCGCCGATAATGCCCACGTGACGCTGGTGCGACTGACGCACAACGCCGGGAAAGGCGCGGCGGTGATCCGCGGGCTGAAAGTCTGCGCCGGGGCAGGGTTTACCCATGCGGTGCAGGTGGATGCCGACGGACAGCATGCCATTGAGGACATTCCGCAGCTGCTGGCGCTGGCAGAGCGCCACCCGCAGGCGTTGATCTCCGGCCAGCCGATTTATGATGACTCGATTCCCCGCTCGCGCCGCTATGGCCGCTGGGTAACCCATGTCTGGGTGTGGATCGAAACCCTGTCGTTGCAGCTCAAAGACAGTATGTGCGGCTTTCGGGTCTACCCCGTGGCCGCCACGCTGCAGGTCATCAACAGCGTGCCGCTCGGCAAGCGGATGGATTTTGATACCGAAGTGATGGTGCGTCTCTACTGGCAGGGCAACACCAGCTATTTTCTGCCGACCCGGGTGACCTATCCCCAGGATGGCATCTCCCATTTCGATGCCCTGAAAGACAACCTGCGCATCTCGCTGATGCACACCCGGCTGTTCTTCGGCATGCTGCCGCGCATCCCTTCCCTGTTATTCCGCCGCCGCAGCCAGCACTGGGCGCAGCAGCAGGAGGTGAAAGGCCTGCTCGGCATGCGCCTGATGCTGCGCGTCTGGCAGTTGCTCGGGCGCAAGGCATTTACCCTTCTGCTGTGGCCGGTGATTGGTGTCTACTGGCTGACGGCCCGCCCGGCGCGGCAGGCGTCGCAGCAGTGGATCGCCCGGGTGAACACGACCCTGGAACAACGCCACCAGCCTAAGCCCGCGCGCCTGAACAGCTTTTTCCACTTCCTGCAGTTTGGCAACGCAATGCTGGATAAGGTCGCCAGCTGGCGTGGCGAGCTGAAGCTGCATCAGGATGTGGTTTTTGCTCCCGGTGCGCGCGAAGTGCTGGAGAGTCAGGCTCCGCAAGGCAAGCTGCTGTTGGCCTCTCATCTTGGCGATGTGGAAGTCTGCCGCGCGCTGGCGCAGCTGGAAGGTCACAACACCATCAATGCGCTGGTGTTCAGCGATAACGCTCAACGCTTTAAGCAGATCATGCAGGAGATGGCGCCAGAGGCCGGGCTGAACCTGATCCCCGTCACCGACATCGGGCCGGATACCGCCATCGCCCTGAAAGAGAAACTCGATCGTGGCGAATGGGTGGCGATCGTCGGGGATCGGATCGCCGTCGATCCGCAACGCGGCGGCAACTGGCGCGTGGTGTGGAGCGATTTTATGGGCCACCCTGCACCCTTCCCGCAAGGACCCTTTATCCTCGCCTCGATTATGCGCTGCCCGGTGGTGCTGATTTTCGCCCTGCGTCAGCAGCAAAAACTGCACATTCATTGCGAAACCTTTGCTGACCCGCTGCTGTTGCCGCGCAGCGAGCGTCAGCAGGCCTTACAGCAGACCGTCGACCGGTATGCCCAACGTCTGGAGCACTATGCGCTGCTGTCGCCGCTCGACTGGTTTAATTTTTTCGATTTCTGGCGTCTGCCGGATACCAAAGAGAAGGAGTAAAGGGTGCTGACCGATCCCCGCTTTACGGCCGAAGTAGAGTTGACCGTACCGTTTCACGACGTCGATATGATGGGCGTGGTTTGGCATGGCAACTATTTCCGCTATTTTGAAATTGCCCGCGAGGCGTTGCTCAACCAGTTCGATTATGGCTATCGCCAGATGAAAGCGTCCGGCTATCTCTGGCCGGTGGTCGATACCCGGGTAAAGTACCGCGATGCGATCACCTTCGAGCAGCGGATCCGCGTCCGCGCCCACATCGAGGAGTTTGAAAACCGCCTGCGCATCGCCTATCAGATTTTTGATGCTGCCAGCGGCAAACGTGCCACTACCGGCTACACCATTCAGGTGGCCGTTGAGGAGAAGAGCGGCGAACTCTGTTTTGTCAGCCCGTCGATCCTGTTTGAACGTATGGGAGTAACACCATGAAGTGGCTACCGCTGCTTGCCCTGCTGGCAAGCCCGTTCGTCAGCGCCGTGACGCTGGACGAACTCCAGCAGCGCTTTACTGAACAACCGGTGGTGCGCGCCCATTTTGAGCAGACCCGTACCATCAAGGATCTGCCGCAGCCGCTGCGCTCCAACGGCGAGATGCTGATCGCCCGTGATAACGGCCTGCTGTGGGAGCAAAAAGCGCCCTTTCCAATGATGCTGCTGCTGGATGACAAACGGATGGTGCAGACCATCAACGGCCAGCCGCCCCAGACCATCACCGCCGACAATAATCCGCAGATGTTCCAGTTCAACCACCTGCTGCGCGCCCTGTTCCAGGCGGACCGCAAGGTGCTGGAAGAGAACTTCCGCATCGATTTTAAAGACCTCGGCAATGGTCGCTGGTCGCTGGTGTTGACCCCCACCACCACGCCGCTGGATAAGATTTTCGCCTCGCTGGATCTGGGTGGCGCAACCTATCTGGAATCCATCGTGCTGAACGATAAGCAGGGCGACCGCACCGATATCGCTCTTTCCCGCCACCAACTGACGCCCGCCCGCCTGACCGATGACGAACGCCAACGCTTTGCCGCACCATAATACCCGGCGTCCGGCGCTGCTGTGGGCGCTGACCTGCCTGATCCTGCTGGGGGTGCTGCTGTCGCTGCTGCCAAATGCACGGTTGAACAGCAGCGTGCTGGCGATGCTGCCGAAACAGACCCTCGGGGCGATCCCCCCGGCGTTGAACGACGGTTTTATGCAGCGTCTCGACCGGCAACTGGTATGGCTGGTCAGCCCGGGTAAACAGCCCGATCCGCAGGTGGCGCAGCAGTGGCTGAGCCTGCTGCAAGGGTCGGGGTCGCTGCACGAGGTAAAAGGGCCGATGGACGCCGCCGGGCAAAAAGCCTGGGGAGAATTTTTCTGGCAGCACCGCAACGGCCTGATCGACAGCGCCACCCGTGCGCGCCTGCAAAACGGCGGCGAGGCACAGGCGCAGTGGATTTTGTCTCAGCTTTACTCCGCCTTCTCCGGCGTCAGCGGCAAAGAGCTGCAAAACGACCCGCTGATGCTGATGCGCGGCTCACAGCTGGCGCTGGCGCAAAACAGCCAAAAGCTGCGACTGATGGACGGCTGGCTGGTGACCAAAGATGAGGCCGGAAATTACTGGTATCTGCTGCACGGCGAGCTGGCCGGTTCCTCGTTCGATATGCAACAAACCCACCGGCTTGTCACCACGCTGCACGGGCTGGAAGACCAGCTGAAAACGCAGTATCCCCAGGCGCAGCTACTGTCGCGGGGGACGGTGTTTTACAGCGACTACGCCAGCCAGCAGGCGAAGCGGGATATCTCCACCCTCGGTGTCGCCACTATCCTGGGGGTGATCCTGCTGATTGTGGCGGTGTTCCGCTCCCTGCGTCCGCTCCTCCTGTGCCTGATCTCTATCGCCATGGGCGCGCTGGCGGGCACGGTGGCGACCCTGCTGCTGTTTGGTGAACTGCATCTGATGACCCTGGTGATGAGCATGAGCATCATCGGTATTTCAGCGGATTACACCCTCTACTACCTGACCGAGCGGATGGTTCACGGCGGGGAGAGCTCGCCGTGGCAGAGCCTGGCGAAAGTGCGTAACGCCCTGCTGCTGGCACTGCTCACCACCGTGGCGGCGTATCTCATTATGATGCTGGCGCCGTTCCCGGGCATTCGCCAGATGGCGGTATTTGCCGCCGTGGGGCTGAGCGCCTCGTGCCTGACGGTGATCTTCTGGCACCCGTGGCTGTGTCGCGGCTTACCGGTGCGTCCAGTCCCGGCGATGGTGCTGATGCTGCGCTGGCTGGCGGCATGGCGACGGAATAAAAGGCTGTCAGTGGGGCTGCCGGTGTTGCTGGCCCTGCTGGCTGTCGCGGGGATGGCCACGCTGCGGGTGGATGACGATATCGCCCAGCTCCAGGCCCTGCCGCAGGATATCCTGGCCCAGGAAAAACGCATCACCGCCCTGACCGGGCAGAGTGTCGATCAGAAGTGGTTCGTGGTGCATGGCACCTCGGCCCAGCAGACGCTGGAGCGGCTGGAGGCCTTTACCCCGGCGCTGGCGCAGGCGCAGCAGGCGGGAGACCTGAAGTCCTGGCGCACCCTGCCGCTGAACTCGCTGGCACGACAGACAAGCGATCTGGCGCTACTGAAAAGTGCGGCCCCGGCGGTAACGAAAGTGCTGCAAAATGCCGGGCTGACAACGGTGTCGCCGGATCTCAATGCGGCCCCGGTGCAGATTGAAACATGGCTTGCCAGCCCGGCCAGCGAAGGCTGGCGACTGCTGTGGCTGACGCTGCCCGACGGAGAAAGCGGCGTCCTGGTGCCGGTTAATGGGGTAAACAACAGCCCGGCCCTGGCGGCGCTGGCCGACAAGCATCCGGGGGTGGTGTGGGTGGATCGCAAGGCCAGTTTCGACAGCCTGTTCGCCCTCTACCGTACCGTCCTGACCGGGCTGCTGTTCGTCGCCCTGGCGGTGATCGCCTGCGGCGCGATGCTGCGTCTGGGTTGGCGTAAAGGGCTGATAAGCCTGGTGCCCTCACTGCTGTCGCTGGGCTGTGGCCTGGCAGCGCTGTCGGTGACGGGTCACCCGGTTAACCTGTTCTCGCTGCTGGCGCTGGTCCTGGTGCTCGGGATCGGCATTAACTACACCCTGTTTTTCAGCAATCCGCGCGGCACGCCACTGACGTCAATGTTGGCGATTACCCTGGCCATGTTGACCACCATTTTGACCCTCGGCATGCTGGTCTTTAGCGCCACACAGGCCATCAGCAGCTTTGGAATTGTGCTGGTCAGCGGTATTTTCACCGCCTTCCTGCTGGCGCCGTTGGCGATGCCGGCTAAAAAAGAGAGAAAACGATGATGTCCCCTTTTTACCGCGCCGCCTTAATCAGCGTATTGTTCCTGGTCGGGTGTAGTCACTCAACGCAGAATGTCGACGGCACGCGCCCGCAGGCCTGGCTGCAGCCTGGAACAAAAGTGACGCTGCCTGCGCCAGGCATCACTCCAACGGTGAATTCGCAGCAGTTGCTGACCGGCAGCTTCAACGGCAAGACCCAGTCGCTGCTGGTGATGCTGAATGCCGATGCGCATAAAATTACCCTTGCCGGGCTGTCCTCGGTGGGTATCCGGCTGTTTCTCGCCACCTACGATGCCACCGGCATTCATACTGAGCAGTCGATTATCGTGCCGCAGTTGCCGCCGGCCAGCCAGGTGCTGGCCGATGTGATGCTCAGCCACTGGCCGATCGACGCCTGGCTGCCGCAACTGCCTAAGGGCTGGACGCTGAAGGATAAGGGCGACCGGCGTGAGCTGCGCAATGCCAGCGGGAAGCTGGTGACGGAGATCGTCTACCTGCAGCGTAAAGGCAAGCGCGAGCCAATCAGCATCGAGCAGCACGTCTTTAATTACCACATCACCATTCAATATCTGGGTGACTGAGATGATCTACATTTCTGCCGTTGGCCTGGTCAACGCGCTGGGCAACGCCCCCGACGAGATTGCCGCTAACCTGACGCGCGGTGTCGCCCCCGGGATGCATATTCGCCGCGGTTGGCTGCAGGGCCAGGACGCGGTACTGGGCGGCGTTGAGGGTGAATTACCGGCGATCCCGGATAACTTTGCCGCGCACCGCACGCGCAACAACCAGCTGCTGCTGGCCGCGCTGGCGCAGATCCAGCCCACCGTAAACGAAGCCATTGCCCGTTTCGGCCGCGGCCGGATAGCGGTGGTGCTGGGTACCAGTACCTCCGGGCTCGACGAGGGCGATGAACATGTGCGGCTGTCGCTAAACGGTGAAGCGAGCCTTAACTGGCACTATTCACAGCAGGAACTGGGTGACCCGTCGCGTTTTCTGGCGAACTGGCTGGATCTGGAAGGCCCGGCCTATACCCTCTCCACCGCCTGTTCCTCCAGTGCGCGGGCGATCATCAGCGGACGTCGGCTGATTGAGGCCGGGCTGGTGGATATCGCCATTGTGGGTGGCGCAGACACGCTGAGCCGGATGCCGGTGAATGGCTTTAACAGCCTTGAATCGCTCTCTACCACCCTGTGCGAGCCGTTTGGCCGTGACCGTCGGGGGATCACCATTGGCGAAGCGGCAGCCCTGATGGTGCTCACTCGCGAGCCGCAGCCGGTGGCGCTGCTGGGAACCGGCGAGTCGAGCGATGCGTATCATATTTCGGCCCCGCACCCGCAAGGTGAAGGGGCGATCCGCGCCATTACCCAGGCGCTGAACGACGCCGGGTTAACCCCGGATGAGGTGGGTTATATCAACCTGCACGGTACCGCGACGCCGCTCAACGATCAGATTGAATCTCAGGTGGTGCATGATCTGTTTGGTGATGCGGTGCCGTGCAGTTCAACCAAACATTTGACCGGCCATACGCTGGGCGCAGCCGGGATCACCGAGGCCGCGCTGAGCTGGCTGATCCTCACCCGCGACCTGCCGCTGCCCGCCCAGGATTTTGACCGCTACACGCCCGATCCGACCCTCGCCGTCTGCGGCGTGCTGCATCAGCCTACCGCGCTGAAAAAAGCGGTGATCCTGTCAAATTCATTCGCCTTTGGCGGCAATAACGCCAGCATCCTGCTGGGGAGAGTGTCATGAATTATCTATCACCGGTGGCCTACCTGCCCCATGACGCGCCGATGCTGCTGCTGGAGTCGGTCGAACAGGTCACCGAAGAATCGGCTGTCTGCCGGGTGGCCGTCAACAGCCAGGGCGTGCTGGCCCCGTTCCTCAATGCCACAGGCGATCTTCCGGGCTGGTACGCGCTGGAACTGATGGCCCAGACCGTGGGGGTCTGGTCTGGCTGGCACCGTCAGCAGCAGGGCCAAAGCACCATCACACTCGGCATGGTACTGGGCGCCCGCGAACTGGTGTGCGCCGCAGGCCAGTTTGCGGCCAACAGCCTGTTGACCGTCACCGTTAAATTGCTGATGCAGGATGAACGCTTTGGCAGTTTCGAGTGTGCGATATCTGCCGATGATGCCATTCTGGCGACCGGTCGGGTGAATACCTTTCAGCCCAGCCATGAAGAATTAACTTCGCTTTTCAATCAGGGAGCACGCGCATGAGTCGTTCCGTTCTGGTCACCGGTGCCAGCAAAGGCATTGGCCGGGCCATCGCCATGAAACTGGCTGCTGACGGGTTTACCGTCGGCGTACACTATCACAGTGATGTCGCAGGCGCGCAGGACACCCTGAGCGCCATCGAACAGGCGGGGGGGAACGGGCGCGTGCTGTCGTTTGATGTTGGTAACCGTGAACAGTGCCGCGAGGTGCTGGAGCAGGAGATCGCCACCCACGGCGCCTGGTATGGCGTGGTCAGTAACGCCGGAATTGCCCGCGATGGCGCGTTCCCGGCGCTCAGCGACGATGACTGGGATAGCGTGATCCATACCAACCTCGATAGCTTTTACAACGTCATCCATCCCTGCATTATGCCGATGATTGGCACCCGTAAGGGTGGGCGTATTATTACCCTGTCGTCCGTTTCCGGAATGATGGGCAATCGCGGCCAGGTAAACTACAGCGCAGCGAAAGCAGGCATTATCGGGGCCACCAAAGCGCTGGCGATTGAGCTGGCGAAGCGAAAAATTACCGTCAACTGCATTGCGCCCGGGTTGATTGATACCGGGATGATCGAGATGGAGGAAGCCGCGCTGCAGGAGGCGATGGCGATGATCCCAATGAAACGTATGGGTCAGGCGGATGAAGTCGCCGGGCTGGCCAGTTATCTGATGTCTGATATCGCGGGCTATGTCACCCGCCAGGTCCTTTCCATTAATGGAGGAATGCTATGACACGTCGCGTGGTGATTACAGGCATGGGCGGCGTCACCGCCTTCGGTGAAGACTGGCAGTCGGTTTCGGCCCGTTTACTGAACTATGAAAACGCGGTGCGCAAGATGCCGGAGTGGACGGTATATGACGGTCTGCACACCCTGCTGGGCGCGCCGATCGACGATTTTACCCTGCCGGAGCACTATACCCGCAAGCGTATCCGCGCGATGGGTCGCGTGTCGCTGATGTCGACCCGTGCCACTGAACTGGCGCTGGAGCAGGCCGGATTGATTGGCGATCCGGTGTTAACTAACGGCGAAACCGGGATTGCCTACGGCTCGTCCACCGGCAGTACCGGCCCGGTAAGCGAGTTCGCCACCATGCTCACCGAGAAGCACACCAACAACATCACCGGCACCACCTACGTGCAGATGATGCCGCACACCACGGCGGTTAATACCGGGCTGTTCTTCGGCCTGCGCGGGCGGGTGATCCCGACCTCCAGCGCCTGTACCTCCGGTAGTCAGGCAATCGGTTATGCGTGGGAAGCCATTCGTCACGGTTATCAGACGGTGATGGTCGCGGGAGGCGCAGAGGAGTTGTGTCCGTCAGAGGCCGCGGTATTCGATACCCTGTTCGCCACCAGCCAGCGCAACGACGCCCCTAAAACCACCCCTTCGCCGTTCGATACCGAGCGCGACGGGCTGGTGATTGGCGAAGGCGCCGGGACCCTGATCCTCGAAGAGCTGGAGCATGCGAAGGCGCGAGGTGCCACCATCTACGGGGAAATTGTCGGCTTCGCCACCAACTGCGACGCGGCACATATCACCCAGCCGCAGCGGGAGACGATGCAAATCTGCATGGAGAAGTCGCTAAAGATTGCCGGGCTGAGTCCGCGGGATATGGGCTACATTTCCGCGCACGGTACGGCGACCGATCGGGGCGATATTGCCGAAAGCCTGGCGACTGCCGCGCTGTTTGGCGACAACGTGCCGATTTCATCCCTGAAGAGCTATTTCGGTCATACCTTAGGGGCCTGTGGGGCGCTGGAAGCCTGGATGAGCCTGCAGATGATGCGTGAAGGTTGGTTCGCCCCGACCCTGAATTTAAGACAACCGGATGAGCAATGCGGCGCATTAGATTATATTATGGGAAAAGCCCGTCATATTGACTGCGAATATCTACAAAGCAATAACTTCGCGTTCGGCGGCATTAATACCTCCATTATCATTAAACGCTGGGCGTGACTATGTACCAGTTTCTACTGGGAAAAATTTCTACCCTCAGCGCTGACCCTCTGGCGTCAGCGCTGGCCGAACAGGCGCCACAGGGCGCGCGTCGTAACCCCTGGCTGGCCGGGCGGACCCTGCTCGCCCGGGCATTATCGCCCTCCCCGGTGCCGGAAATCGTCTTCGGTGAACAGGGGAAACCCGCCTTCGTTGATGCTCATCCGTACTGGTTTAACCTGAGCCACAGCGGGGATGATATCGCCCTGCTGTTAAGCGATGAGGGCGAAGTGGGCTGCGACATCGAAGTGATCCGCCCCCGGGATAACTGGCAGGCGCTGGCCAATGCCGTCTTTAGCGTCGCGGAACATGACGAGCTGGAGCAGGAGGCGCCGGAGGCAAAACTGTCGGCTTTCTGGCGTATCTGGACGCGCAAAGAGGCGATCGTTAAGCAGCGCGGCGGCAGCGCCTGGCAGATTGTCAGCGTCGACAGCACCTTAACCTCGGCGCTGAGCGTCAGCCACGTCCAGCACGGTGAACTCAGCCTCGCCGTCTGTACGCCAACGCCCTTCACCCTCCATAACGGTGCACTTCAGGTTCTGTAACCCCCTTATTTCAAATTATTCGGAAAGTCTGCCGGCAGTTCGCTGGCAGCACAGTCAATGACAGCATCATTATTGGCACCGCAGTCGCGCACAAAGGTAATGGTGGCGAACTCATCAATGACCTCGGTTGGGTAGGCCGGGCCCGCCTCGCGATAAGAGACCATCAGCGGAATATGATCGTTCTGGAAGCAGACGGTTTTTTCCGGGTTATTCATCACCCAGCGCGGGAAGAAGATAGTGCCGTGGAACAGCTTGTCGCCGAGATTCACAATCAGGCTCACATCGGTACCGGTCGGTTCAGTCCACGAAATTTTATAAATACTCTCGCCCACGCGAACGATATACGCCTGCTGATCTTTTACCCAACGGTTTGCCACGATCCCGCTGTGAATACGGTAGTCGAGGGTCTGTTCATTTTTGACATAAATCTCGTAGTTCCAGCCGTTATCGTAGGTGTATACCAGATGTTTGCCGACGAAACCGCTCAAATCATGTTTATCAAAATGGCTCATATTCTGTCTCCTCTGTTTCAATGAGGCTATCTTACGCCTGCAAAAATTGGATGAATAACGCTATGATTTAATCAAATTCATTCAAAAATTAGATGAGTCATGCACAAAACTACCCTTGAGCAGTGGTCGTTGCTTGAACGTGTCGTTGAGTTGGGCAGCTTTGCCCGCGCCGCAGAGGAGACGCATCGCAGCCAATCCTCCGTCAGTTATAACCTGGCGTTATTGCAGGAGCGGCTGGGCGTGGCGCTCCTGGTTCAGGCGGGTCGTAAGGCGGTGCTGACCCCGGAAGGGGAGCTGCTGTTAAATCAGGTCAAACCGCTGCTGAACGCCTTTACCCTGCTGGAGACTCGCGCCACGACGCTACGCAACGGGATGCGTACCCGACTGGATGTGGTGGTGGACAGCATTTTCCCTCGCCGTCATCTGTTTGCCATTCTGCGCCAGTTTCAACAGCGCTATCCGCAAACCGAGGTGCATCTGACCGAAATACTTGAGAACGTCGGCGAGGCGCTGATCCCGAGCGAAGCCGATGTGATGGTGCTAACCCGCCGCCAGGATGTGAGCGGGCGCGGCGAGTGGCTGATGAATATCGATTTTGTCGCCGTGGCGCATCGGGAGCATCCGCTGTTTGCACACGACACGCCGCTCACTGATGAAATGCTACGCCCCTGGCCACTCATCCAGATCGCCGGGCAGAACTACGCCGCACCTCCCGGCGGCGAAGCCTGGACCTTCTCTACCATCGATGCCGCTATCGAGGCGGTGATGTATCAGGTGGGGTATGGCTGGCTGCCGGAAGAGCGAATTCAGCAACAGCTGGAAAGCGGTGTGCTGAAAACAGTGCCCCTGAACCACGGCACGCGCCGTGCTACGCCGCTGCATCTGATTGTAAAACGCACGCTCGCCCCGCTCGACGAGCAGGTTGAAACCTTACTGCACCTCTTCAGCCAGCCGTCGTAAAGGTGAACTGCTACGCTTAACGGTCTGAACTTCAACAATGACATGGAGCAGACCATGAAAATCGATCTTACGGGGAAAGTGGCGCTCGTAACCGCCTCCACCGGCGGCATTGGCTTCGCCATCGCCCGCGGGCTGGCAGAAAGCGGCGCAGAGGTGATTGTTAACGGACGCAGCATCGACTCGGTCAACCGGGGCATCCAGGAGCTGCAGCAGGCAATACCCGGCGTGCAGGTGCGGGCGGCGATGGCCGATCTCAGCACCGCTGACGGCGTGGAAGAGCTGCTAAAGGTCGCCTCTGGCGTCGATATCCTCGTTAACAATGCCGGAATTTACGGGCCGCAGGATTTTTACGCCACCGACGACGAGACCTGGAATAACTACTGGCAAACCAACGTGATGTCCGGGGTGCGTCTGTCCCGCGCCCTGCTGCCCGGCATGGTGCAAAAAGGCTGGGGCCGGGTGGTGTTTATCTCTTCAGAGTCGGCCTGCAATATTCCGGCGGACATGATCCACTACGGAGTGACGAAAACCGCCCAGCTGTCACTGGCGCGCGGGCTGGCCAAATTTGTCGCCGGCAGCGGCGTCACCGTCAACAGCGTCCTGCCGGGCCCGACGATGTCGGACGGCTTCGCGGAGATGATGAAGGACGAGATAGAGAAAACCGGTAAATCGCTGGAGACGCTGGCGAAAGAGTTCGTCATGGCTCACCGCCCGAGCTCGGTCATTCAGCGGGCTGCCACGGTAGACGAGGTGGCGAACATGGTGGTCTATGTCTGTTCCCAGCAGGCGTCTGCTACCTCCGGCGCGGCACTGCGCGTCGATGGCGGCGTGGTGGACGATATTATCTAGCCGTGCCAGTGGCCGCCCGTCCGCTGGCGGGTGGCATCTGCTGCTAAAGCAGGTAAACTGGGGGCAGAATGTATATTTCAGCTAAGACTTCGTTATGACCAATATGATTGCCGATGAGGCAGTGGCAAAATCCAGCGTGCTTTCCGTGTTTGATTTCGACGGCACCCTGACGCATCACGACAGCTTTATTCCTTTCTTACGCTTTGCGTTCGGCAAACGCTATTTTGCCGGTCGCCTGGTGCGGATGGCCTTACCGACCATTCACTGTGTGCGCCGCAAGCTGACCCGTGACGAGCTGAAAGAGGTGCTGATCAGGACCTTCCTGACCGGCGTGGATGAGCACTGGCTGCGGCAGCAGGCAGAACTGTTCTGCGAGAAATACTGGAACAAGTTGATGCGCCCGCAGGGCGTACTGGCGGTGGCCGCAGAAGTGAACTCCGGTGCGGAAGTGACGATTTGTTCGGCATCACCGGCGCTGGTATTGCAGCCCTGGGCCGACAAGCTCGGCATTAAGCTTATCGGTACCCAGCTGGAAGTGAAAGATGGCAAGCTGACCGGGCGGATCACCGGGCATAACTGTCGCTGTGCGCAGAAGGTGGCCCGGCTGGAGAACGTCTACGGTAGCCTGAACAATTATCATGTACGCGCCTGGGGCGACACCCGCGGCGATCACGAGCTGCTGGCTGCAGCGCAGGATCCGCACTGGCGGCATTTCCACCCGCCGCGCGCGCGCCGGAATTCACCCATCAAGCCGTAAAACATGCCGGGTGGCGGCGTCGCCTTACCCGGCCTACAACATCCGTAGGCCCGGCAAGCGCAGCGCCGCCGGGCAATACCACTCAGGCTTCCCGTTTGCCCGGGAACAGCAGGCTTGCCACAATCCCCATCGCCAGCACGCCCAGCACCACTAACAAACTCGCCGTGGCACCGATGCCATAGCCGTGATGCCAGAAGTGATCCGTCGCGTTCAGGCCGAGCTTAAAGGCCACGAAGAACAGCAGCGCGATCACCGCTTTCTCCAGATGCACCAGGTACTGCTTCAGCGCCTCAAGCACAAAATAGAGGGTACGCAGGCCGAGGATCGCAAACATCATCGCGCTGTAGATGATCAGCGGCTCGCGGCTGACGGCGATAATCGCCGGTACCGAGTCAAAGGCGAACATCACGTCGGAAAGCTCCACCACCGCCACGCAGAGCAGCAGCGGCGTGGCATAGCGCTTCGCCTTTTTCACGCGGCCAACCATCACATCCTGGTTCTCCGGTTTTTCCAGCTCGGCATCCACCTCTTTCTGACTCAGCAGGAAGGCATTGCCGGTGATTTTCGGCCAGATCGGATAGAAGCGTTTGACCGCCCGGTAGGCCAGGTGCTGAGAGTAATCTTCGATCTCGTCCTGCTCTTCGCCGCGCTTGAGCATCATTACCGCCGTCCAGGCCACAATCAGGGCAAAGACCACTTCCACGTACGGCCCGAGGCTCAGCAGGCTGGTGCCGATGGCGACGAAAATCCCACGGAAGACGATAGCGCCGATGACCCCCCAGTAGAGTACCCGGTGACGATACTGATCCGGCACGCCAAACCAGGCGAAGATCGCCATCATCACGAACAGGTTATCAACGGAGAGCACCTCCTCCAGCGCATAACCGGTGAGGAACAGGCTCGCCACTTCGGCACCGTGATGAACGTACAGGAACCCGGCGAACGCCATCGCGGTCATTACCCAGAAGATCGACCACAGCGCGGCACTTTTCAGCGAAATCGGTTTGTCATGGCGATGCATGAAGAGGTCGATAAACATCGCCCCGACAGCCATAACCACAAATACAACAACGGTTTCCGTCGGGAAACCGAGATGAGCAGATGACATACACAACCCTTTTTGAAGACAAAATACAAATCATGCAGACTGGCGGAGCCAGTAAAGAAAAAGGGGGACCGTTAACGACCTTCTCCCCTTAAAAAGTAAACCGGCGTATTTTACCTTACATTAACGTAGTTCTGCGTTTTTATTCACCCGCTGCCAGGGCTTCAGCACAGGCCCATGCGCTGGCCCAGGCCCACTGGAAATTGTAGCCGCCCAGCCAGCCGGTCACGTCCACCACCTCACCGATAAAATAGAGTCCCGGCACGTTGCGAGCCTCCATGGTGCGGGACGAAAGTTCGTTAGTGTCCACGCCGCCGAGGGTCACTTCTGCGGTGCGATAGCCTTCGGTGCCGTTGGGCTGCACGCGCCAGGCAGTTAAGGTTTCCACCAGCGCCTGCTGGTCACGGCTGTTGAGCTGCTTCAGCGACACATCGGGGATCTGCCCCAGTAGCTGCAGGCACTCCACCAGCCGCTTCGGCAGCTGCATGGCTAAGGTGTTTTTCAGGCTCTGATTAGGGTGCGCCGCGCGTTGCTCGTCGAGGAAATTCTGAAGATCGCAATCCGGCACCAGGTTGACGGTAACGAACTCACCCGGCTGCCAGTAGCTGGAGATTTGCAGTACCGCCGGGCCGGAGAGACCGCGGTGGGTAAAGAGCAGGTTCTCACGAAATACGGTCCCGTCTTCAGCGCTGATCACCGAAGGCACCGAGACGCCGGAGAGGGTTTGCAGCTGCTCCAGCAAGGGTTTATGCAGGGTGAACGGCACCAGACCGGCACGGGTCGGGAGCACCTTCAGACCAAACTGTTCGGCAATTTTATAGCCAAACGGCGACGCGCCCAGCCCTGGCATTGAGAGCCCGCCGCTGGCGATCACCAGCTTTTCCGCACTCACCGTTTCACCGTTCAGCTGCAGGGTATAACCCGTCTCATCGCGGGCAACGTCCAGCACTTCGCTGCGCAGACGCAGGGTAACCTGGCCTTTTTCGCACTCGGCGACCAGCATATCGACAATCTGTTGCGCCGAGTCGTCGCAAAACAGCTGGCCCAGGGTCTTCTCATGCCAGGCGATACCGTGTTTGCCTACCAGGTCAATAAAGTCCCACTGGGTGTAGCGTGCCAGTGCAGATTTGCAAAAATGACGGTTCTGGCTCAAATAGGCCGCGGGTTCGATATAAAGATTAGTAAAATTGCAGCGGCCCCCGCCAGACATCAGGATCTTACGGCCTGGTTTTTTGCCGTTATCGAGCAGCAGAACCCGGCGCCCTGCCTGTCCGGCCATCGCCGCACAGAATAAACCTGCCGCACCGGCGCCAATAATAATGGCATCATACTTTTCCACGTCTCGATTCTCCTGATTTTGAGGGCGCGAATTGTAAAGTTTCCTCAAGAAGCGTTCCAGCTTAAATATCCGCGATCTCATTCATTTAATTGAAATTTAATAAATAATTCTTTTACTGCTACGCTTATGTCAGTAGGCAAATCAAAAAAAGTCTATATTTCACTTTGCCCGTTGCGCATTTGTCCTGGATAATGCGCCGCGTTCATGTCCTCAAGATGGCGTAACGTCCTATGCTACATTTGTTTGCTGGCCTGGATTTTCATACCGGGCTTTTACTCTTGCTTGCTCTGGCCTTTGTATTGTTCTACGAAGCGATTAACGGCTTCCATGACACTGCGAACGCAGTCGCAACGGTTATCTACACTCGTGCTTTACGATCGCAAGTTGCGGTTGTGATGGCCGCGGTGTTTAACTTCTTTGGTGTTCTTCTGGGAGGTCTGAGCGTAGCCTACGCCATTGTGCATATGCTGCCAACGGATCTGCTACTCAATGTCAGTTCCGGCCATGGCCTGGCCATGGTGTTCTCGCTGCTGTTTGCTGCAATTATCTGGAACCTCGGTACCTGGTATTTCGGCCTGCCAGCATCCAGTTCTCACACGCTGATCGGCGCCATCATCGGTATTGGTTTAACCAATGCGCTGATGACCGGTACGTCTGTGGTGGACGCGCTGAATATCCCTAAAGTCATAGGTATCTTCGGTTCACTGATTATTTCTCCGATTGTCGGTCTGGTTGTCGCGGGTGGTTTGATCTTCCTGCTGCGTCGTTACTGGAGCGGCACCAAAAAACGTGCCCGTATCCACCTGACGCCAGCCGAGCGTGAAAAGAAAGACGGTAAGAAGAAGCCGCCATTCTGGACGCGTATTGCCCTGATCGTCTCCGCTATCGGCGTGGCCTTCTCTCATGGCGCGAACGACGGCCAGAAAGGGATTGGTCTGGTGATGCTGGTGCTGATCGGCGTGGCCCCTGCGGGCTTCGTGGTGAATATGAATGCCACCGGCTACGAAATTACCCGTACCCGTGACGCAATCAACAACGTCGAAACCTATTTCCAGCAGCGTCCTGACCTGCTGAAAAAAGCGACCGGCGTGGATCAGCTGATCCCTTCTCCGGAAGCGGGCGCTACCCAACCGGCTGAGTTCCACTGCCATCCGGCCAATGCGATCAACGCGCTGGAGCGGGCGAAAGGCATGCTGACCGATGTCGAAAGCTACGACAAGCTCACGCCTGAGCAGCGTGGCCAGATGCGTCGCATCATGCTGTGCATCTCTGACGTGACCGAAAAAGTGTCCAAACTGCCGGAAGTTTCTGCTGACGACAAACGTCTGCTGAAGAAACTGAAAGTCGACATGCTGAATACCATCGAGTACGCGCCGATCTGGATCATCATGGCGGTGGCACTGGCACTGGGTCTCGGCACGATGGTCGGCTGGCGTCGCGTGGCGACAACGATTGGCGAGAAGATCGGTAAGAAAGGCATGACCTATGCCCAGGGGATGTCTGCTCAGATGACGGCAGCGGTCTCTATCGGTCTGGCGAGCTACACCGGTATGCCGGTATCCACTACCCACGTTCTCTCTTCATCCGTGGCGGGTACCATGCTGGTTGATGGCGGCGGTCTGCAGCGCAAAACCGTGACCAGCATTCTGATGGCCTGGGTGTTTACCCTGCCGGCTTCCATTCTGCTGTCTGGCGGTCTGTACTGGACCTCCCTGCAATTCCTCTAATCGCAGGCAGATAACAACGCTAAAAAGCGGGTCAGGTAACTGGCCCGCTTTTTTTTGCGCTCAATGCCAGATGAGGAGAGCCACCATGCTCACTACCACCAGGCCGCACAGCGCGCTGGTCAGAATGAACTGACGGCGCAGGCGCTCGCAGCGGCGGATAAACTCATCGTCATGATGATCGCGATAGCGCTGGGCGTAGATATACCACACCAGGCGCATCTGTTTACTGGGCTGCCCATGCGAGGTGAAGAAGCCCCCACCGTCGACATACTGATAAAGCAACGGATCGCAGCCACGAAGTACCACTAATAGCGCGCGTAAGGACGAGAAATAACGCGCCATATTCACGATGCAAACCACACATAACGCCCAAAACAATGCGACGGTGCTAATCATACTTCCTCCCCGGCGTCCGCCCGCGAAGCAATGCTCCGGGACTACCGCACCCATGCCCTGACAGACGGTTCAGTGAAAGAGAGACACAAAAGCCGATCGGCTTCGCATTTTAATATCCGAACGGTTTATTCAATAGTGTAGGAGATCCGTTAATTTTTTTGCCACAAGGTTAATCGTTATCAACACCAATGCTTGAAAATTTTGTTTAACTGGGCCGTAATGAAAGTAGGTAGACGACTGCTAAACGCATTGGTCATCGATAACTTAAGGAAGGAGTAACACTATGGCTTATAAACACATTCTTATCGCGGTTGACCTCTCCCCTGAGAGCAAGGTGCTGGTTGATAAAGCGGTATCCATGGCGCGTCCGTACAATGCGAAAGTTTCCTTAATTCACGTGGACGTTAACTACTCCGATCTCTATACCGGCCTGATTGATGTGAATCTGGGCGATATGCAGAAGCGCATCTCCGAAGAGACTCACCAGGCGCTGACCGAACTCTCCACCAACGCGGGCTATCCGATCACCGAAACTCTGAGCGGCAGCGGCGATTTGGGCCAGGTGCTGGTGGATGCGATTAAGAAATACGATATGGATCTGGTGGTCTGCGGCCACCACCAGGACTTCTGGAGCAAGCTGATGTCCTCAGCGCGTCAGCTGATTAACACCGTGCACGTGGATATGTTGATTGTGCCGCTGCGCGACGAAGACGACGAGTAAGTGCGAAATGCCCGGTGGCGCTAACGCTTACCGGGCCTACAAAACCAAACCGTAGGCCGGGTAAGGCGAAGCCGCCACCCGGCTTTTCTATTCCGGGGTGCCGGAATAAATATCAAACCGGTGCCCTTTGGTCACCACCGCATTTGTCGTGGCGACCTCCGCCAGCGGCGGCGCATAGTCCGGACGTTTCACCACTACCCGCTTTGTTGCCAACAGGCGAGCAGGTTCCAGCAGGCCATCTGCGTCTAAGTCCGGCCCCACCAGCGACTGAAACACCCGCATCTCTTTCTTCACCAGCGCGCTTTTCTGCTTATGCGGGAACATCGGGTCGAGATAGACCACCTGCGGGCGCGGGGTGATATCCGTCAGCGCCGTCAGGCTTGAGGCGTGGATCAGCTGTAACCGCGCCTGCAACCATGAACCAATCTCCGGATCGGCATAGCCGCGGGCCAGGCCGTCATCCAGCAGGGCGGCGACCACCGGGTTGCGCTCCAGCATCCGCACCCGACAGCCCACCGAGGCCAGCACAAACGCGTCGCGCCCTAATCCCGCCGTGGCATCCACCACGTCCGGCAGATAGCTGCCCTTGATCCCCACCGCTTTGGCGACCGCTTCACCGCGACCGCCGCCAAACTTGCGCCGGTGGGCCATTGCGCCACCGACGAAATCAACAAAAATGCCGCCGAGTTTCGGTTCGTCGCGTTTACGTAATTCCAGATGCGTTGTTGTCATCACCAACGCCATCAGGTTTTCTTCATCGTGTTCCAGCCCCCAGCGGGCCGCCAGAACAGATAAGGCGCCGTCTCCGGCGCCTGTTTCATCTGCTAAGTGGATCTTCACGAATCAACTAACCCTTGATGCCGTAATGCTCAAGCATCGCGTCCAGCTGCGGCTCGCGGCCACGGAAGCGTTTGAACAGCTCCATTGGCTCTTCGGAACCGCCGCGGGTCAGGATGTTATCGAGGAACGACTGACCGGTTTCGCGGTTGAAAATCCCCTCTTCTTCGAAGCGGGAGTAAGCGTCTGCCGCCAGCACGTCGGCCCACAGATAGCTGTAGTAACCCGCCGCATAGCCGCCAGCAAAGATATGGCTGAACGCGTGCGGGAAACGACCCCAGGCCGGGCCAGGGATCAGGGCAACCTGCTTCTTGATCTCCGCCAGGGTTTCGAGCACCTTCGCCCCCTGCTCCGGGCTGAACTCGGCATGCAGACGGAAATCGAACAGGCCGAACTCCAGCTGACGCAGGATAAACATCGCCGCCTGGTAGTTTTTCGCTTCCAGCATCTTATCCAGCAGCGCTTTTGGCAGCGGCTCGCCGGTCTCGTAGTGGCCGGAGATAAAGGCCAGCGCGTCCGGCTCCCAGCACCAGTTTTCCATAAACTGGCTTGGCAGTTCGACCGCATCCCACGGCACCCCGCTGATACCGGCCACGCCTGCGGCTTCGATACGGGTCAGCATATGGTGCAGACCGTGACCGAACTCGTGGAACAGGGTGATCACTTCGTCATGGGTGAAGAGCGCAGGTTTGCCGCTGACCGGACGGTTGAAGTTACAGGTCAGGTAGGCCACCGGCTTTTGCAGCGAGCCGTCGGCTTTACGCATCTGGCCGACACAGTCATCCATCCACGCGCCACCGCGTTTGTTTTCGCGGGCATAGAGGTCAAGATAGAAGCTGCCGCGCAGTTCGTTTTTGTCGTCATACAGCTCGAAGAAGCGCACATCGTCGTGCCACACTTCCACATCGGTGCGCTCTTTGGCGGTGATGCCATAGATGCGTTTCACCACTTCAAACAGGCCGTTAACGGCTTTGTTTTCCGGGAAGTACGGGCGCAGCTGCTCGTCGCTGATGCTGTAGAGGTGCTGCTTCTGTTTCTCGCTGTAATACGCGATATCCCACGGCTGCAGCTCATCGACACCGAACTCCGCTTTGGCAAAGGCGCGCAGCTGGGCCAGCTCTTTCTCGCCCTGAGGACGGGCGCGTTTGGCCAGATCGGTTAAGAAGTCCAGGACCTGCTGGGGGTTTTCCGCCATTTTGGTGGCGAGGGATTTCTCCGCGTAGCTGTCAAAGCCCAGCAGCTGCGCCAGCTCGTGACGCAGGGCGAGGATTTCCGCCATCACCGGGGTGTTATCCCACTTACCGGCATTCGGACCCTGATCGGAGGCGCGGGTGCTGTAGGCGCGGTACATCTCTTCACGCAGGGCCTGGTTGTCGCAGTAGGTCATCACCGGCAGATAGCTCGGGATATCCAGGGTCAACAGGTAGCCTTCCTGCTCTTTTGCTTCGGCCTGGGCTTTCGCCGCTGCCAGCGCGCTCTCCGGCATGCCTGCCAGTTCGGCTTCGTCGGTAATCAGCTTCGTCCAGCCCATGGTGGCGTCCAGCACGTTGTTGCTGTACTGATTGCCCAGCTCGGACAGGCGGGTGGCGATTTCACCGTAGCGCTGCTGTTTGTCTTTTGCCAGGCCGATGCCCGACAGTTCAAAATCGCGCAGCGCGTTATCAACCGCCTTTTTCTGGGCGATGTTGAGGGTGGCATAGTTATCGCCTTCACGCAGGTCACGGTACGCCTGGTACAGCCCTTCGTGCTGTCCGACCCAGGTGCTGTATTCCGACAGCAGCGGCAGGGTTTGTTCGTAGGCTTCACGCAGCTCCGGGCTGTTTTTGACCGAGTTCAGGTGGCTGACCGGGGAGAAGATGCGGCCAAGCACATCGTCCACTTCCGCCAGCGGCTGACACAGGTTTTCCCAGCTGTAAGGGGCACCCTTCGCAACCACGCTTTCGACGGCGGTACGGCAATCGTCCAGTGCTTTGGTGACAGCGGGAACAACGTGTTCAGGCAGAATGGAGGAAAACGGTGGCAACGAAAAAGGCGTCAGTAATGGGTTGGTCATAAGCACTGTCCTGTTAAATGAGTGAATGAAGCGCGCATCCTGCGCGAGCATATGGTGTCTAGAATGGGGTTAAGTGTAGTGAATTTCAATGCCGCAGGCGGCTGAAAAATGCCCCGTAGCGCAGCGCTTGCTGGCCTGCGGGTAATCTGCATCTTTCTGCTGTAAACTGTGGCCAATCGACATTATCGGAACACATCTACCCATGCTCAGTTATCGCCACAGCTTCCACGCGGGCAACCACGCCGACGTTCTTAAACATACCGTTCAGAGCCTGATTATCGAGGCGCTTAAAGAGAAGGATAAGCCTTTTCTCTATCTGGATACCCATGCCGGCGCGGGCCGCTATCAGCTGAGCAGCGCACACGCCGAGCGCACCGGGGAGTACCTCGAGGGCATCGCCCGTATCTGGCAGCAGGACGATCTGCCAGCCGAGCTTGAGCCGTACATCAGCGTGATTAACCACTTCAACCGCAGCGGCCAGCTACGTTACTACCCGGGCTCACCGCTGATTGCCCGCCAGCTGCTGCGCGAGCAGGACAGCCTTCAGCTGACCGAACTGCACCCGAGCGATTTCCCGCTGCTGCGCTCTGAATTCCAGAAAGACAGCCGCGCACGCGTGGAAAAATCGGACGGCTATCAGCAGCTCAAAGCGAAGCTCCCGCCGGTGTCCCGTCGCGGCCTGGTGCTGATCGACCCGCCGTATGAGATCAAAAGTGACTATCAGGCGGTGGTCGCGGGCATCCATGAAGGTTACAAACGCTTTGCCACCGGCACCTATGCCTTGTGGTATCCGGTGGTGCTGCGCTCGCAAATCAAACGCATGATCAAGGACCTGGAAGCGACCGGCATCCGTAAGATCCTGCAAATTGAGCTGGCAGTTCTCCCGGACAGCGATCGACGCGGCATGACCGCCTCCGGCATGATCGTGGTTAACCCACCGTGGAAGCTGGAAGCGCAGATGAATAGCGTCCTGCCGTGGCTGCACAAAAAGCTGGTTCCGGCCGGTACCGGCCACGCCACCGTCAGCTGGATCGTGCCTGAGTAATTACAGCAATCGGTGGAAGCTATTGATTTCAGGTATACAATCGCGGCAATTAACGATTAAGGATAAGACCATGACTAAGCATTATGACTACATCGCTATTGGCGGCGGCAGCGGCGGCATCGCCTCGATTAACCGTGCGGCCATGTATGGCCAGAAGTGCGCCCTGATTGAAGCGAAAGACCTCGGCGGCACCTGCGTCAACGTCGGTTGTGTACCGAAAAAAGTGATGTGGCATGCGGCGCAGATCCGTGAAGCCATCCACCTGTATGGCCCGGACTATGGTTTTGACACCACCATCAATAACTTCGACTGGGATCGCCTGATCGCCAGCCGTACCGCCTACATTGACCGCATTCATACCTCTTACGACAACGTGCTGGGTAAGAACAACGTCGATGTGATCCGCGGTTTCGCCCGTTTCGTGGATGCGAAGACCATCGAAGTGAACGGCGAAACGATCACTGCCGATCATATCCTGATCGCCACCGGCGGCCGTCCGAGCCACCCGTCTATTCCGGGTGCGGAATACGGCATCGACTCCGATGGTTTCTTTGAACTGCCTGCTCTGCCAAAACGCGTTGCCGTTGTGGGCGCGGGTTACATCGCCGTAGAGCTGGCGGGCGTGATTAACGGCCTGGGCGCAGAAGCGCACCTGTTTGTGCGTAAACACGCTCCGCTGCGCAGCTTCGACCCGCTGATTGTCGATACCCTGGTGGAAGTGATGAACGCCGAAGGCCCGCATCTGCACACCGAATCCATTCCGAAAGCAGTGGTGAAAAATGCCGACGGTAGCCTGACCCTGGAGCTGGAAGATGGTCGCAGCCAGACCGTTGATTGCCTGATCTGGGCCATTGGCCGCGAACCGGCAAACGACAACTTCAATCTGGCCGCCACTGGCGTGAAAACCAATGAGAAAGGCTACATCGTTGTCGATAAGTTCCAGAACACCAGCGTGCCGGGCATTTACGCGGTGGGCGATAACACCGGTGCCGTTGAGCTGACGCCTGTAGCCGTGGCCGCGGGTCGTCGTCTTTCCGAGCGTCTGTTTAACAACAAGCCGGACGAGCACCTGGACTACAGCAACATCCCGACCGTGGTCTTCAGCCACCCGCCAATCGGCACCGTCGGTTTAACCGAACCGCAGGCGCGCGCGCACTATGGCGACGACCAGGTGAAAGTGTATAAATCCGCCTTCACCGCCATGTATACCGCCGTCACCGCTCACCGTCAGCCGTGCCGCATGAAGTTAGTCTGCGTCGGCCCGGAGGAGAAGATCGTCGGCATCCACGGGATTGGCTTCGGTATGGATGAGATCCTGCAGGGCTTTGCGGTGGCACTGAAAATGGGTGCCACCAAGAAAGACTTCGATAATACCGTGGCGATCCACCCTACTGCGGCAGAAGAGTTTGTTACTATGCGTTAATCACGCATGGCTTCCGGTGTCAGGCCAATACTTTGTGCCTGACGCCGGTGCATTCCTGGCAATAGCGATGAAAAGGAAGTGGAAAAAGCCGTCTGGTTTATACTCTGTTGCACAGCGAATGATCCGAATTTTAGATCGCCTTCGCACTGCTGAATTACCTGTTTATTGCCTGTAATAACATCAACATGCCACCCACAGTGGCTGTTTTTCGCTGGCAGTAAAATGTGATCTACCGCACATATACCTCTTCACAGACCGAAGCGAATGTCTAAGCTTAGTAGGCTACCGGATAAAACCAGACCCGAGACAACGCTAACCGGAGGTCCTGACCACCATGTTCAACCAGACATTACGCACTGTAGAGACCGTAGAGTTCGATATAGAACAAGAACTTCTCTACGAAATCGATCCCTGCGAGTTAAAACTGGATGAAATGCTCGAGGCGGAGCCGGAACCTGAAATGATTGAAGGGTTGCCCGCATCCGATGCGCTCACCCCTGCCGATCGCTACCTTGAGCTCTTTGAGCACGTACAGTCGACGCGACTGTTTGCCGACAGCAAAACCTTCCCCGACTGCGCACCAAAGATGGATCCGCTGGATATTCTCATCCGCTACCGCAAGGTGAGACGCCACCGGGACTTCAATCTTCGCCAGTTCGTGGAAAATCACTTCTGGCTGCCGGAAGTCCTGTCGAGCGAGTATGTATCCGATCCGTCCCTCTCGCTCAAGGAACATATCGACAACCTGTGGCCGGTGCTGACCCGTGAGCCGCAGGATCACATTCCGTGGTCGTCGCTGCTGGCGCTGCCGCAGGCCTACATTGTGCCCGGCGGGCGCTTCAGCGAAACCTACTACTGGGACTCCTACTTCACCATGCTGGGGCTGGCCGAAAGCGGCCGCCACGACATGCTTAAGTGCATGGCGGATAACTTTGCGTGGATGATCGAACGCTATGGCCATATCCCCAACGGCAACCGCACCTACTATCTGAGCCGCTCCCAGCCGCCGGTGTTTGCCCTGATGGTGGAGCTGTTTGAAGAGGATGGCGTACGCGGAGCCAAGCGCTATCTGGATCACCTGAAAATGGAGTACGCCTTCTGGATGGACGGCGCGGAGTCGCTGCTGCTCAATCAGGCCTACCGCAGCGCGGTGCGTATGCCGGACGGCTCGCTGCTCAACCGTTACTGGGATGACCGCGACACGCCGCGGGATGAATCCTGGATAGAGGACGTCGAAACTGCCCGTCACTCTGGTCGTCCGCCCAACGAGGTCTATCGCGATCTGCGTGCCGGAGCCGCTTCAGGCTGGGACTACTCCTCCCGCTGGCTGCGGGATCCGAGCCGGTTGGCGAGTATTCGCACCACTCAGTTTATCCCTATCGATCTCAACGCTTTCCTGTTCAAGCTGGAGAGCGCCATCGCCAATATCTCGGCTTCGAAAGGGGATAAAGAGACGGCAGAGATCTTTCACCAGAAGGCGAGCGATCGCCGCGCGGCGGTTAACCGCTATTTGTGGGATGACGAAAACGGCTGCTATCGCGATTACGACTGGCGTCGGGAGGAGCTGGCGCTCTTTTCTGCCGCCAGTATCGTGCCGCTGTACGTCGGTATGGCGACCCACGAGCAGGCTGAACGCCTGTCGGATGCGGTAAAAGCCCGTCTGCTGACGCCGGGGGGTATTCTGGCTACCGAGTACGAAACCGGCGAGCAGTGGGACAGACCCAACGGTTGGGCGCCCTTGCAGTGGATGGCGATCCAGGGGTTCAAGCAATACGGTAATGACTCGCTGGGGGATGAAATCGCCTGGAGCTGGCTGCAGACGGTGAACCATTTCTACAAGACCCACTATAAGCTGATTGAGAAGTACCACATCGCCAGCAGCCAGCCGCGTGAAGGGGGCGGGGGGGAGTATCCTCTGCAGGATGGTTTTGGCTGGACTAACGGCGTGGTACGCCGCCTGATTGGTCTTTACGGGGAGCCGTAGCTCCCCGCTCTGTCAGCGGATCACCTCATAAATGGCCGTCTGGATCGACTGCCATTTTTTAGTGCTGTCGTTCGGCTGCGCCTGTGCCCGCCGCTTCGCCTGGTCCATTTCGCGTCGCTGGCGTTCGACTACCGCCGGGACGGTACAAAATGCCTGCAGATACTCCTTACGCAGGCCCGTCAGCGGTTCGCCTGCTGACATGGCGTGCCCGAGGTTGGTAATAAACTGCCGGCACGGCTTCTCCTGGGTCATTTGCAGACGATAGCGCATCAGTAGATCCAGTACTTCGCGATGGTTGACGGAGAGCGCATGCTCCGTCCAGGAGAGCTTCCAGTCCATTCCCGCTTTCAGGAACAACAATGCTACCCGGGTATCGTTGCGGTCTATCGCCGCGCGGAAGTTATTCTCATCCCAGGTGACCCCCATCCGCGTCAGCGTCTCGCGGGAGGAAGGGGTCTCGCGCATCTCTTCCGCCACTACCGTCCTGACCGGCGCTACGGTGCTGGCCGCCTGGGTCGGGGCGCTGCTTTCGATGAGCAGCCAGGTGCCCATGCCCACCATCCCCATCACCATGACCCCCACCGCGCCCCACAGCACCACCGAAATCAGGTGATCGCGTTGCTCCGGGGTACGCACAGGCCGACGGTTCGGTTTATCGATGGTGTCACGTACTTCAAAAATATCGTCGCCGGTGGCGCTGTTTTTTATCCGCGCGTTCTCCCAGAAGCGATCCAGCTCGTCCAGGTCCTCAGACATCAGTCCCGCCGGGTTGACGGTGGTGCGGCCTTCATTAAATGCGCGCTGCACGGGGCTGGCGATCTGGGCGTAATAGTTGTCCAGGAGCAGAATCTGCGTGGAGGTCAGCGGTTGTTGGGCAATAATTTTATTGCGGATCAGCCGGATATCATCCAGGAAGGTCTGGAGCGTTTTGCGCGGTTCCACCATCAGCGTCAGCAGGGTCGGATCGCTGAACAGCGCCGAATAGGAGCGGGAGTACTCTTTTTTATCCACCAGCATCAGGGCCAGCTCGCTGAACATCATCCCGCCGAGGGCGTCGTTACGTTCACCCTGCTGCAGCCAGCCGCGCACCCGATCGGCATTGAACAACGTTTTCAGGTGATTGTTCAGGCGCGTCGGATCCGGCCACGCCTGCATAATCAGCCCTTTAATCATCAGCTCGAGCGTGCGCACTTGCTTTTGCGCCTGCTGCTGGCGAAGCTCATCGCTGGGACCCATTTCGGTGCTATAGGTCAATAGCGGCTGCTGCAGACGCAGATGTTCAAGCGCCGTCACAAAGCGCGTCGCGGCGATCAGTTGGTTGTCACTCACCTCCTGTCCGCTCTCATACTGCGGCACCCGCTGCTGTAACAGCCGCAGTTGCAGGGTGAACTGCGACAGCTCCGCATCATTCAGATTGAGCCGCTTAGCCACCCTCGCCCACCCCCCCAGCGCCAGCCGGGCGGAGTCGAGCTGCTCAAGGAACCAACGGGGATCTTTGCCTTCGGCAACATGTACCTTTAACAGGAGCAGGATCTCCACGGAGGCCTGACGAATAATTCCCAGACAGCGTTCAAACTGCTCGCGGATCAGGTGCGATTTACTGAGGGTCATCATTTTCCTTTAAATACTGCAAATGCTGCGCATCCAGGCAGAGGCAGCTGACGGAGAGTGTTTTTTATTTCAAGTGGTTATACCAGATCAAACATAACCGATTACGGGTACTATTTCAGTGATAATGTTAAAACCATTTACAAAAGTTCCCGGAGATTTGGCATGCCCGTGTTGCACACCCCGCGTTTAACCTGCTCCCCCCTGCAGGAACAAGACTGGCCCTTTTTTCTCTCGCTTCAGCAGCACCCGGATGTGATGCGTTACGTGGCTGAAGCCCGCCCGGAGGCGGTCATCCGCGAGGCCTTTACCGCGCGTTTACCGATGTGGACGCCGGGCAGCGACCACTGGCTGTGCCTGGTAGTGCGCGATACCACCAGCCAGATGCCGCTCGGGGTCACCGGGTATATTCACCATGATGATGATTGCGCCGAAGTCGGTTTTTTGTTCGCCCCGCAGGCCCAGGGAAAAGGCTACGGCTATGAGTCGTTACAGGCGGTGTGTGATTACGCCTTCGGCCAGGGCGGTATTCGCCGTTTAACCGCCACGGTGACGGTGGGCAATGTGGCCTCGAAACGCTTGCTGGTAAAAGTGGGGTTCGTACTGGAAGGGGAACTGCGCGAAAGCTACTGGCTGGCAGGCCAGTGGCATAACGACTGGCTATTTGGGCTGTTAAAGAAAGAGTACCGCTAAGCGTGCCGCGGGGATCCCTCCCCGGCACCGCGCTACAGGAACATACCTCCGGAGACTTCAATCCGCTGCGCATTCATCCAGCCAAGCTCATCGCTGAGCAGAGCGGCAATCGCATCGCCAATGTCGTCCGGCAAGCCGACGCGCCCCAGCGCCGTCTGGGAGGCAATGTGCTGATTGATCTCCTTGTTATCACGCACACGCCCGCCACCAAAGTCGGTTTCAATGGCTCCGGGGGCAATGATATTGGCGGTGATGCCGCGTGCGCCCAGCTCCTTCGCCTGATAGCGAGTGAGCACTTCCATCGCCCCTTTCATCGCCGCGTAAGTGCTGGAACCCGGCTGGGCAAAACGCGCGAGGCCGGAGGAGACATTCAGGATCCGCCCGCCGTTTTTCATCAGCGGTAGCAGGCGCTGGGTCAGGAAGAAAGGGCCTTTAAAATGGATGTTCATCACCTCATCAAACTGCGCTTCGGTGGTCTCAACGTAGGGGGCATATAAACCGACGCCTGCGTTGTTCAACAAATAATCGAAGCTGTTGCGTTGCCATACCGCATGCAGCTTTTCTTCCATCTGCCGGGCAAAAAGTTCAAAGCTGGCAATATCCCCGACGTTCAACTGCAATGCCGTCGCCTTTACCCCTTTTTGCTCAATTTCGTGCACGACATCCAGCGCCTCCTGCTGGCTGCGGTTCCAGGTCAGGAAGATCCCGACACCTTTGTCTGCCAGCTTCAGCGCCGCGTTTTTACCGAGCCCGCGGCTACCGCCAGTCACTAATGCAATACGTTCAGTCATGAGAAACCTCGTTTCGGCTGTGGTGGTGATTGAGAAAGAGCTTATTAGGTGATAGAAAATCAATAAATATGGCAAAAAACGCTTCACTGTTTCACAGATAACAACAATGAGCGCTCCCTATGGATAAAATTCAGGCAATGCAGTTGTTCATTCGCGTCGCGGAACTGGAGAGTTTTTCCCGCGCAGCGGACTCAATGGGCCTTCCTAAAGGTAGCGTATCCCGTCAGATCCAGGCCCTTGAGAACGGGCTGGGCACTCAACTGCTGCACCGCACCACGCGGCGCGTCAGCCTGACGCAGGACGGGATGGTCTATTACGAGCGGGCCAAAGATCTGCTGGCTAACATGGATGAACTGGATGGTCTTTTTTTGCACGATCCCACCAGCGTCAGCGGAAGAATTCGGGTGGATATGCCCACGGGCGTTGCACGAAATTTAGTCATCCCGCGACTGCCGCTTTTTTTACAGCAGTATCCCGGAATTGAACTGGAGCTGAGCAGCAGCGATCGTCTGGTGGATGTGGTGCGGGAAGGGTTTGACTGTGTGGTGCGCGTCGGCATCCTGAAGGATTCTGGCTTAATCGCCCGTCCGCTCGGCCGGCTGTCGGTGATCAACTGCGCCAGCCCAGATTATCTGTCGCGTTTTGGCTATCCCGACGGGCTGGATGATTTATCTTCTCATGCCGTGGTGCACTACGCGACGCATCTCGGCACCCGGCCACAGGGGTTCGAATATTACGACGGCGAGTCGACCCAATGGATCAAGACCGGCGGGGTACTGACGGTCAACAGCACTGAGACCTACCACGCCTCTGCGCTCGCCGGGCTGGGAATTATTCAGGTCCCACGGGTGGGCGTGCGTGACGCGCTGCGCGCCAAAAAGCTGCTGGAGATCCTGCCCCAGTACCGCGCCCGACCGATGCCGGTATCGCTCATCTATCCCCACCGCCGCAACCTCTCCCGCCGGGTGCATCTGTTTATGGCCTGGCTCACAGATATCATGAAAGCGTACGTTGACTGAGTGCAGGCTATAATTTTAAGGACCTCCCGCTAATTAATAAGGAAAGTGCGCGTGACGCCGGAAAATAGTGAGCAACGCCCCACCCATGATCTGGACTTCGAACCGATTAAAAAACTGGAAAACAGTCCGCCTCCGGCGGCTGAACCTAAAGTCACCTCTATACGTAAAACGGGGAGCCTGCTGGACAAAGCGAAGGATGCCTTCCAGCTGATTCAGCAGCAGCCGGTCATTGCTCACCTGCTACGTGCCACCGAGCGGTTTAACGATCGGCTGGGCAATCAGTTTGGCGCGGCGATCACCTACTTCTCATTTTTATCGATGATCCCGATCTTGATGCTCTCCTTTGCCGCTGCGGGTTTTTTTCTGGTCTCCAACCCGACGCTGCTTCAGGATATCTTCGATAAAATACTGCAGAACGTTAGCGATCCGACGCTGGCCACCACTCTGAAAAGCACTATCCGTACCGCCGTGGAGCAGCGTACCACCGTGGGGATCGTCGGGCTGTTCGTGGCGCTTTACTCCGGGATTAACTGGATGGGCAATCTGCGGGAGGCGATCCGCGCCCAGTCGCGTGACGTCTGGGAGCGTAAGCCTCAGGATGAGGAGAAGATCTGGATTAAGTATTTCCGCGACTTCATCTCGCTGATTGGTCTGCTGGTAGCGCTGGTTATCACCCTCACCATCACCTCCGCGGCAGGTTCGGCGCAGCAGATGATCATCTCCGCGCTCTATCTCGACACTATTGAGTGGCTGAAACCGGTCTGGCATCTGGTGGGATTATGTATCTCAATGCTGGCGAACTATCTGCTGTTCTTCTGGATTTTCTGGCGTCTGCCGCGCCACCGTCCACGCCGCAAGGCGCTGATCCGCGGCACGTTCATTGCGGCTATCGGCTTTGAGGTGATCAAAATCGTGATGACCTACACCCTGCCGTCGCTGGTCTCCTCGCCGTCCGGGGCGGCCTTCGGTTCCGTGCTGGGGCTGATGGCCTTCTTCTACTTCTTCGCCAGACTGACGCTGTTCTGCGCGGCGTGGATCGCCACCGCCGAGTACCCGGATGACCGGAGAATGCCCGGCAAATCACACCGTTAAGCACCCCATCGGGCTGAATAAGAATGCAATATTTCAGCCCGATTCATCATTTCAGCATATAAATCCAGCCTGTAACTTTTATTTAACCCAAAAGCAGTTTTATCCTCTAAGTATTAATTTCTGTGAAGCATTTCATAGATGTGAATTTCCTGGTCTGAAAATTATTCACTTTTTGCTCGTTTTTTCACCCGGCGCTGCGTTTGTTACAGATTGAAATGTCGCTTTTGCTGTGCGTAATATGGCCTTTCGTTCGCTAAAAATAAGAAAAGTTTATGCAAGCCACAGCCACAACACTCAATTCAGAGCAGGAAAACGCCCCGGTTAACTCGCGTAATAAAGTCGTCGTCGCATCGCTGATTGGCACCGCCATCGAATTCTTCGACTTCTATATTTACGCCACCGCGGCGGTCATCGTTTTCCCGCATATCTTCTTCCCGCAGGGCGACCCGACGGCGGCCACGCTGCAATCGCTGGCGACCTTCGCCATCGCCTTTATCGCGCGTCCTATTGGTTCGGCGGTGTTCGGCCACTTCGGCGATCGCGTCGGGCGTAAGGTGACGCTGGTCGCCTCGCTGCTGACCATGGGGATCTCCACCGTCGCCATCGGCCTGCTGCCGACCTACGAGACCATCGGTATTCTGGCTCCGGTGCTGCTGGCGCTGGCCCGTTTTGGCCAGGGTCTGGGTCTGGGCGGTGAATGGGGCGGTGCGGCGCTGCTGGCGACCGAGAATGCTCCACCGCGCAAGCGTGCGCTGTATGGCTCCTTCCCGCAGCTGGGCGCACCGATTGGCTTCTTCTTTGCTAACGGCACCTTCCTGCTGCTCTCCTGGCTGCTGACTGACGAGCAGTTCATGACCTGGGGCTGGCGTATTCCGTTTATCTTCTCGGCGGTGCTGGTGCTGATCGGCCTGTATGTGCGCGTCTCCCTGCATGAGACCCCAGTGTTTGCCAAAGTGGCCGCTGCGAAGAAACAGGTAAAAATTCCGCTCGGTACGCTGCTGACTAAACACATTCGCGTGACGGTGCTTGGCACCTTCATCATGCTGGCGACCTATACGCTGTTCTACATCATGACCGTCTACTCCATGACCTACAGCACCACGCCAGCGCCGGTGGGCCTGGGTCTGCCGCGTAATGAAGTGCTGTGGATGCTGATGATGGCGGTGATTGGCTTTGGCGTGATGGTGCCGATTGCCGGGCTGCTGGCTGACCGCTTTGGTCGTCGCCCGAGCATGATTGTCATCACCTCGCTGATCATTCTGTTTGCGCTGTTCGTCTTCCCGCCGCTGCTCGGTTCCGGTAATCCGGCGCTGGTGATGGCTTATCTGCTGATTGGTCTGAGCCTGATGGGGCTGACGTTCGGCCCGATGGGCGCACTGCTGCCAGAGCTGTTCCCGACCGAAGTGCGTTATACCGGAGCATCATTCTCCTATAACGTCTCCTCGATTCTGGGTGCCTCAGTAGCACCCTATATCGCCACCTGGCTGCAGGCGAATTACGGTCTGGCTTATGTCGGGTTTTACCTGGCGGCAATGGCGGCGCTGACGCTGATTGCCCTGTTGATGACCCACGAGACCCGCCATCAGTCGCTGTGATATTTAATGCTGCGCTTACCCGGCCTACCACTTCCGTAGGCCGGGCAATACCCCGTACTATTTCTTCATCTGCGACAGAATGACCTGACACTGATTGGCCTGCCCCTCGGACGGGGAAATCAGCGCCAGCAGTGCCGCCGCTGGTGTCACCAGGGTTGCCAGCGCTGCTGCCACCGCACCACGAGCAATTAACGGCCCCGCCTTCACCCCCGCATCCGGATCTTTAAAGCTGCCGCGCACGTACAGCGGCGAGCGCAGGGTGACAATGCGGATGCCCTTACTCTCCGGGTTAATTGTCAGATCCAGCTGTTCCGAGGCCATACTGGCGGTACCGGTAATGTTGATGACGGCATTTTCAGTATCAAAGGCAAAGATCTGCGGACGGGCGACACCGTTTACCAGGTCGATATTGGCCGCCGCACAGTTAACCCTCACCTCATCGTCACCAAAAATCTGTCCAACCAGGAAGTTGCCGACGTTAAGACCCAGGATCTCCATCAGATTGCGGCTGACCAGCCCATCATTCATCAGCAGCTTCAGGTTACCATTACCGTTGCCCAGAAGGGCTGCCACGGAATTACCCGTACCGCGAATGGTTGCATCACCGCTCATCTCGCCGAGGGTTTTCTGCATCAGCTCCACATCGGGCATCAGCTGTTTAAGCTTCAGTCGTCGGGCCTGAATGTCTGCCTGGCCGCGCATCGGCTTCTTATCCCCTTCCAGCTTGATGTTGGCCGAGATCGTCCCGCCCGCCATACCAAACTTCAGCGGCTTCAGCTGCAGGTCAGCATTTTTAAGAATGATGTGGGTCGAGAGGTCGCTGAGCGGCAGGCTGCTGCCATGCTCAATTCGGCGTCCCTTGAAGCGCACGTCGGCATCCATCACATCCCATTTATCGGTTTCGAAGCGGTCGTTAGGCAGCACTTTCCCGGACGGCGGCGCCTCTTTTCTGACTTTCTGCGCCTTGGTACCTTTGCCGGAGTCAACGCCAATCAGCGGCCCCAGGTCGGCCAGCCGCAGCTGCTTAGATTCCATGTCGCCTTCCAGCTTCGGCCGCGGTTTACCGGTGCTGTAGGTCAGCGAGCCATGAATATCGCTGTCACCGATCCGGCCATTGAAGTCACGGTAATCATAGACAGACGATTTTTCTGGGTCGATCTTCGCCACCAGACGGCCATCGGTTTCAAACGGTGGGGTATCCGGGAGCAGGACACCGGTCAGATCGTACAGCTCACCCAGCGAATCGCCGGAAAACTTGAGGCGCAGATCGACCCCGCCCATCTTCATGGGATCGCTCACCGTGCCGACAAAGGCCACCCGGGTATTACCGGAGCGGAAATCGGCCTGCACCGGGAACGGCGTGCCTTCCCCACGCAGCGCCAGCATGCCGCCAATTTTTCCGCTACCCTTCAGAGGCTGTTCGTTGTAACGCCCTTCGGCTTTCAGGCCAAAGACGTAATCGCCCACCTTGCCCTTCTCATCTTTGCCCTTCGCGCCGGTCACTTCGCTGAAAGGCAGCGCTTTACCCAGCGGATCGACAAAGATCTCAAGATTGGCTTTGCTCACCGCATCGTCAATGGCGATACGCCCGCGATCGAAAATGATGTTGTCGAGACGGAATGACCAGGTCGAGGGCTTAGCGTCAGCCTCTTTATCTTTGCTGTCGGCGAAATCAAAGGTCCAGTTGTTGGTCTTTTCCGACAGGCGGATCAGCCGGGCATCGGGTTTCTGCAGTTTGATCCACGGCAGATAGACCGTTTTGGTCAGCAGCGCCAGCGGAGCCAGTGTGGCTTCGACGCGTGGCAGATGCACCATGGTGATTTCAGGAATATCGGGCGGATTGCCGAGTACAACGTCATCGGCATGCACGTGCGGCCAAGGGATCCAGCTGCGCCAGCCCGTTTCATCCTTCTGGCGCGCCCACACGACGCCCAGATCGCCGCGAATGGCGAACGGACGGTTGAGTTCAGTTGAGACTTTCTGGTTGATGGTCGGTTTGAGGCGGTTCCAGTCAAATGTCGCGATCACGACAATGAGCACCACAATCAGCAACAAGAAGACCCCCCCGGACCAGGTGATAATCTTCGCTGTTTTTGTCATCCCATAATTCCTTTTTTACCTTGCCAGTCATGAATATAGTTCAGACAAAGAAAAAAGGGGCGGCAGCGTCCGGTAATAACGCGTTAACCACGCGCTATTATGGGAAGCAGCCGCAGTTACAGAGTGACGATAACGTTGTCGAGCGTCTCCATCGGCACCGGGCGGGAGAGGAAATAGCCCTGTGCGGCGGCGGCAGGTGAGTTTTGCACATCGCGCCACTCCTCCAGCGTCTCAACGCCTTCGACGATCACGCCCTGACAGTAGCGGTTCATCAGCTGCAGCAACAGGGTGAACAGATTGCGACCTTCCGGGGTCTGACGCAGCATAATGAACAGATCCCGCGCCACTTTGATGTAGTCGTAACGCACCTCGCTCAGGGCGGAGAAGTTCGCCATGCCGGTGCCAAAATCGTCCAGCCACAGGGGGCCAAATTCGCACATGGTGGCAAACGAAGAGTCCTGCGGCAGACGCACGTGCTCCACCAGCTCAAAGCGCAGCCAGGGCAGGCAGTGGATCAGCTTCTGCAGGCTTTCATCCTGGCGCACCGCCAGCAGGGTTGGACCATCAACGTTAACCGAGGCCAGAATGCTGTTAGCGGCGAAGAAGTCCTGCCTGGCCACCAGCATGCTGAGCTGCTCTTCAAGGATATCCAGACGATGGCGCACGGGCAGTTCCGCAAAATAGCGATCCGGGGCGATCCGCTGTGCCGGGTTTGAAGGATGGGTCACGACGGTCAGGATCTCGATCGCCATCAGTTTACCGTCGGTGCGGTAAATGGGCTGATAAGTATAAGCACGCTCACATTGCAGCCAGTAGCGATGTTCCTGCAAGTTCTCAATACTTGCCTCAGGGATGCTCAGCAGCTGGATGTCCTGCCTTAACTTCATTTCAGATATCCTGTTGATTGGTGAAGAACCTGTCGGGACTGGTCAAAGGATTATCGGCCCCAGGTATGAGAACTTTATGTTCGGTTGCGGACGAAAATGAAAATCTGAGATCTGAAACTTACCCGGAACTTGTCCTGGTTCAAAAAAATAATGGAACGTCGTTTTAATACAGTTGACCGCTCCCGGGCTGCAGCGCACACTAGCGCTAATTTAACTGTTCAGGTTCACGACTATGTCTAAGAAAATTGCCGTGATCGGCGAATGTATGATCGAACTCTCCCAGAAAGGCGCGGAAGTGAACCGTGGCTTTGGTGGCGATACGTTAAACACCTCGGTGTATATTGCCCGTCAGGTTAATGCTGACGCGCTGGCGGTCAACTATGTGACTGCCCTGGGCACAGACAATTTCAGTCAGCAGATGCTGGACGCCTGGCAGAGTGAAAATGTCGATATTTCCCTGACCCAGCGGATGGAAAACCGCCTGCCGGGCCTCTATTACATTGAGACCGACAGCACCGGCGAGCGCACCTTCTACTACTGGCGCAACGAAGCTGCCGCCAAATTCTGGCTGGAGAGCGATAGCGCCGCCCACATCTGCGAAACGCTGGCCCAGTTTGACTACCTCTATCTGAGCGGCATTAGCCTGGCGATCCTCAGCCCTGACAGCCGTGAAAAACTGTTCTCCCTGCTGCGCGAATGCCGCGCCAACGGCGGGAAAGTGATTTTCGACAACAACTACCGTCCACGTCTGTGGGCCAGCCGCGAAGAGACGCAGCAGGTCTATACCCGGATGCTGGAGTGCACCGATATCGCCTTCCTGACCCTCGACGATGAAGATGCCCTGTGGGGCGAAAAGCCGGTTGAAGAGGTGATTGCCCGTACTCAGGCGGCGGGTGTATCTGAAGTCGTGATTAAGCGCGGCGCAGACTCCTGCCTGGTGGCCGTTGCCGGCGAAGCGATTGTTGAGGTGCCTGCGGTGAAGCTGGCAAAAGAGAAGGTGATTGATACCACTGCGGCGGGTGACTCATTCAGCGCCGGGTATCTGGCTGTGCGTCTGACGGGCGGCACGCCGGAAGCGGCAGCGCAGCGCGGCCACCTGACTGCCAGCACGGTGATTCAGTATCGTGGCGCGATTATTCCTCGGGAAGCGATGCCTGCATAACTGCGGTCTGGTGCCCTCACCCTGTGGGAGAGGGAGTACACATTAAAAAGGCAACTTACGTTGCCTTTTGCTTTTATTTTGCTGGCGCCATAATCCCGTCCCACGTCGCCTGCAGATCCTTCATGTCATATTCCGGCTCACCTTTCGGCTGCATCAGAATCAGCGACATATCCTGTGAAAGCTGCTGACGCAGATCCTGGCTCAGCATCTCTGCGGTCAGGTTGTTAAGGAAATCCTGACGCAGCTTCTGATACTGTTCCGGTGCGATATCCACCACCTGGTTTTGCAGCGAGCGAATGCGCTGGCTGATCAGAATATCGGTATCGGTACGGGCATAGGTGGCGAACAGTTTTTGCAGCTCGAGGTTTTTCTGCGCCACCAGCGCGTTGAACTCCTCTTCGCTCAGGCCGTTCTCACGCACCTTCGCCAGCTCTTTGGCGACCAGCGCCATATTGGCGTTCAGCTTGTCGCCCGGTGATTCCACGTTAATGGCGCACTGGGCGCGCTGGAACAGTACCCGGCAATCAAAGCCCAGACCAATGTCCTTGGCGTTGTTTTTGCTCAGGTTTTGCTGGACATGCCAGAACAGCGCCTCCCGGGCTAAATCGGCGCGCCAGTAGCGCAGCAGCGCGGCAGATTCACGAATCGGCTGCCACGGGCTATCCCACATAATAGAGAGTCGATCCTGGCGCACGGTATCGGTCATGATGCTGACCGGCTCTGCGCGCAGCGGCGACAGGGTGGGTACTGGCGCAGGGGTGGTACGTTTGCCCTTCAGTTCGCCAAAGGTTTTGCTAATCTGCTCGATCACCGCCCGGCTATCAATGTTGCCGACCACAATCAGGGTCATGGCGTCCGGGGTGTACCAGTTCTGGTAGAACGACTTCACCTGCTCAATATCAACCGGCTGCTTCAGCGGCTCCGCCGGATCGTGACCCAGCAGCGCAGAGCCTTTCAGGCGATAGCGCCACCAGCCCTCTTTGGTATCAGCAGGCCAGGTCGCCACCATATCGCTGTTGCTCAGAGCGTAATTCACAGTTTCAGGCGTAATCGAGACGTTACCAGCGGTATCAGACAGCCAGGTCAATGCCTCTTTGAGCAGATCGTTACGGTTGTTTGGCAGGCTGAGGTTAAACATGGTGTAGTCATAGGAGACGACGGCAGGCGGTAAAGGACGTTTAGGATCGATACCCTGTTGCCACAATGAACGGACCTGTACGGCCTGCAGGCTGCCGCTTTGGGTCAGCGCCAGACGGGGAAGAAAATGGCTGAAACCGCTCTGTTGCGTACTCTCGGTCAGGGAACCGGTATTGACGGAAAGGCGGATTTCAATGCGGTCGCTGGGGCGTTGCGGCGTGGCTAAAACCTGCCACTGAAAACCGTTCGCCAGCGTACCCTGTTGCCAGGCCGGGTCAGGCTGGAGCGCGTCAGCCTGCACATAACTGGCTGCTGCCATCATGAGCAAACCGCCGGTTAAGAGTCGAATTTTTGTGCCCTGCATGTGAACCCCTGATCAACATTCCTGGTTACAAAGAGTGCCACACGCCCTGTCGCACTCTAAAGATAATGTTCAAAACACTCCGATTAGACCGCGCGTGAAGCGAAACGTCACGGCAAGAAGTGAAATATACCCGAAATAAATCTTGTCCGATTATGACAAGTATTCAGGGCCATTATGCGCAGGAGCCCGCACCCCGACAAGGGAATGCGGGCCAGAGAGAAGATTTTATGAGGATAAACCCTGAGTTTTGCCGTCTGGCGCACGATTATTCAGCGTATCGTCGAGTTTTTTGTGGTCCAGCTCTTTCACCCACTTCGCCACCACGATGGTCGCTACACCGTTACCCACGAGGTTAGTCAGGGCGCGGGCTTCGGACATAAAGCGGTCAATACCGAGGATCAGCGCCAGTCCGGCTACCGGCAGGTGTCCGACGGCAGAGATGGTCGCCGCCAGCACGATAAAGCCGCTGCCCGTCACCCCTGCGGCGCCTTTCGAGGAGAGCAGTAGCACCACCAGCAGCGTGATCTGATGGAAGATATCCATATGGCTGTTGGTGGCCTGAGCGATAAACACCGCCGCCATGGTCAGGTAGATCGAGGTGCCATCAAGGTTAAAGGAGTAGCCGGTCGGGATAACCAGCCCCACCACCGATTTACGGCAGCCCAGCTTCTCCATCTTATCGAGCATACGCGGCAGCGCCGATTCGGACGAGGAGGTACCCAGTACAATCAGCAGCTCTTCACGGATATAGCGGATGAACTTGAAGATGTTGAAGCCCGTGGCGCGGGCAATACTGCCCAGTACCACCACCACAAACAGGATGCAGGTAATGTAGAAGCAGATAATCAGCTGGCCGAGCTGCACCAGGGTGCCGACACCATATTTGCCGATGGTAAAGGCCATCGCCCCGAACGCCCCGATGGGTGCCAGGCGCATAATCATATTGATGATGCCGAAGATGACCTGCGAGAAGCTTTCAATCACGTTGAATATCAGCTGGCCTTTGCTGCCAAGACGATGCAGGGCAAAGCCAAACATCACGGCGAACAGCAGCACCTGCAGGATGTTACCGCTGGCGAAGGCGCCAATCACGCTGCCGGGGATGACGTCCAGCAGGAAGGCGACCACGCCCTGGTCTTTCGCCTGATCGGCGTAGACCGCCACCGCTTTTGCATCCAGTGTGGAAGGGTCAACGTTCATGCCTGCGCCCGGCTGAACCACGTTCACAATCACCAGGCCAATGATCAGCGCGAGGGTGCTGACCACTTCAAAATAGAGAAGCGCAACCGCACCCGTGCGGCCCACGGCTTTCATGCTTTCCATGCCTGCGATACCGGTCACGACGGTACAGAAAATTACCGGAGCGATCACCATCTTAATCAGCTTAACGAAGGCATCGCCAAGCGGTTTCATTTGGGTGCCTAATTCAGGGTAGAAATGGCCAAGCAGAATACCGATGGCAATGGCGGTTAAGACCTGAAAATAAAGACTTCTGAAGAGAGAGGTTTTCATAAGATGTCCTTGGGAAGAAAAACCGCAGGCAGTGTAGGGTTACTGCTCACCTGCGGCCTTAAAATAGCACCCAATAATCAGGACAAATAGAAGCTCAGGCCGAATTTGAAACACAAATGTTAAGAAATTTGAGCTGGCTCGCACAAACCAGCAACAATTCAGTCATCTGTGTGAGGGTCATTCGGGTGAAGGTAACGGCTTTCAAAAACATCGCGCGGAACGGCTTTAGCAAACAGGAAACCTTGTCCGCACTCAACCCCGGCAGTAGCCAGCCAGCTCCGCTGGGCTTCGGTTTCAACACCTTCGGCGATAATTTCCAGCTTCAGGCTGTGCGCCATCTGGATAATCGCCTCCACCATGCTGCTGTCGTCAGGCAGGCCCTCAACAAAGGTCTTGTCGATTTTCAGCACGTTTACCGGCAGGGCTTTCATATGTTGCAGTTGACGCAGCCCGGCGTACCCCATGCCGAAATCGTCCAGCGCAATGCGCACGCCGGCATTACGCAGCGGGCGGAGTATCGCCACGGCTTCGTTAGGATCGTCGATCCGGCGGCTCTCGGTCACTTCCAGAATCAGGGTGTCAGGCTGGATGCGGTAGCGAGTAATCAGCGCCAGCAGCTCCGAAACCATGTTCGGGTGCATCAACTGCAGCGCCGACAGATTGACCGATAGCGGCATCATCATCCCCCGCGACTGCCAGGCTGACAGCAAGCGGCAGGACTCTTCCAGCACCCATTGACCCACCGTCACAATCAGGCCGCAGTTCTCGATGCGGTCGATCAGCCCTTCAGGGAGCTCCCAGCTACCATCGGCCTGACGCATCCGCAGCAGCGCTTCGGCACTCTTTATCTTACCGGTATGCAGATCGACCTGCGGCTGCAGCCAGAGGGCGAAGTGGTTTTGGTCCAGCGCGGTCAGAATATCGTTCTCTTCTGACAGCCGCTGCTGCGCCTTCTCCATCTGCTCGGGTTCGAAGAACTGGATCTGGTTCTTACCCTTCTGCCGGGCAGTAAAGGCAGCGGAGAATGCCCGGCGGAAGAGCTGCTCGGCGGTCAGGTTGCCGTTAAACATAGCGATGCCGATACTGGCGCTCGGGCGCAGCTGGATCCCCTGTACCGGCAACCGTTCATTAATAACAGTGAGTACTTGCTGACCCAGCGTGATGGCGTGCCACGGCTCATTGACGCCATTGGCGATAATCACAAAGTCATAGGCGCTCACCTGGGTCAGCACCATCCGCGGTGCCAGCACAGATTTAAGCTTCTCAACCAGCGTCAGCAGCACCATTTCCCGCTGGCTCTCTTTCAGCACCCCAGCGGTGTCCTGCAAGGTTTCACAGGCCACTACCATCAGGGCGATGGGCTGCTGGCGTTTCACCGCCTGCTCCAGCAGTGCCATCAGAAACGCCTTGTTGGGCAGATCCGAAACCGCGAAGCGGGTGGCGTTATGGTTCAGCTCTTCATGCTGACGCATCATGCGCTGCTGGTTCAGGTTATAGCTGCGTATCAGCATGCCGATTTCGTCGTCATGATGCAGGCGCGGGACGGGTAGCTGATGCCCCACCTGTTGCTGCGGCGAAATGGTATCCAGCTCGCGGGCAATCCGCCGCAGCGGATGGACGATCAGTCGGTTGATGCACCAGGTCAGCGCCACGGTCAGCATCAGCGTCAATAATAAGTAAGTGGTTACCAACGTCGAGACCCAGCTGATAACGAATTTGTACATCCGCCAGGAGTCAGATTGCAGCACCAGATAGGCCAGCGGCTGCGGGTTCGCCGGGCGCTGCAGGGAATAAACCGGCAGGGAGATTTGTACCGGCATCTCAAACAGGCGTTTGACCATCACCGGCACCGGACGCTCCGGGATAAAGTTCATGCGCAGCGCCTGGAATTGGTTTGGCAGCACTACATCCGCCTGGCTGACGACGCCTGCCGGCTTGATGCTCTTAATAATGGATTCCGCCTGGGGAATATCGCCCTTCAGAATGGCAGAAGAGAGGGGCTCACGGATGGAGCGGGCAATGCTTTCGAGCTGCGTAGCCGTGTTGTAGCGATTCTGCTGAATGGCATGAAACAGCAGAATGACGCAAAAGACAAAGACAAACACCATGGTGACGGCAGTTACCATCGCCATTTGTTTGATAGTTAAAGAGCGGCTGACACGCAAAATGAATCTCCAGAAACGCGAAACGCAGGTTAATCAACTGTTACCCCGCTGCTTTCAGAGTATACCTTATCGTGATGTGTTTAAGAGAGTGTAACCAACCGTTTAGGGATTATTCTGGTTCCCGCTCCGTACAGAGTATGGAGCGGTTGTTCAGGACCGTTACAGGCCCGGATTACGGGGGCTGCGGCGTGACGCCCTATTCGGCGCTACGCAGGGAAATTTCTCCGCCTACCCAGGGCTTGATAACCCCATCTTGCTCAAGCATCAGTGCGCCATGCTCGTTTATACCGCGCGACGTGCCGTAGATCTCTTTATCGCCAATGATCAGCTTCACTGGACGGTGAACAAAATTATCGAGCTTCTCCCAGCGAGGCAGGAAGGGTGCCAGCCCCTCCTGCTCGAAGATCCTCAGCGAGTGGCGCAGCTCATTGATGACCTGTACCGCAAGCACGTTACGATCGATGGCGATCCCCGCTTCCTGCAGGTTGATCCACCCTTGGTTAATGTCATCCGCCTGCACGTTGCGCATCACCAGATTGATCCCGGCACCCATCACGATCTGCGCCGCGTCGCCGGTTTTACCCGTCAGTTCGACTAAGATCCCGGCCAGTTTACGATCCTTCAGATAGAGATCGTTTGGCCATTTCACCCGCACGTCGTCGGCGCCAAGAGATTGCAGGACCTCAGCCAGCACAATGCCAATCACCAGGCTAAGGCCGATGGCGGCTGCGGGTCCCTGCTCCAGACGCCAGTACATGGACAGGTAGAGGTTGGCGCCAAAAGGCGAAAACCATTTACGTCCCCGGCGACCGCGTCCGGCCTGCTGGTACTCAGCTACGCAGCTGTCGCCAGACTGCAGTTCGTTGAGCCTGTCGAGCAGATACTGATTGGTGGAGTCAATGACCGGCAAAACGGCGACGCTGTTGTCGGCGATCTGGCTGTGGATAAAGCTTTCGTTCAGCAGCTGAACCGGCTCCGGCAGGCTGTAGCCTTTGCCCGGCACGGTAAAGACATCCACACCCCAGTCACGCAGGGTCTGGATATGTTTGTTAATGGCGGCGCGGCTCATTCCCAGCTGTTCACCGAGCTGTTCACCGGAATGAAAATCGCCGTCGGCCAGAATGGCGATCAGCTTCAGGGGGACGGTATGGTCTTTCATGCAATGGTCTCCACCGCGTTCACTTCACCGTGATGGCCGATAAAGCGCACTTCCGGCTCCAGCCAGACGTTAAACTTCTCACCCACGCGCTGACGCACCTGATGGGCCAACTGCACGACATCATCGCTGGTAGCATTATTTTCATTGATGAGTACCAGCGCCTGCTGGCGATGAACCGCTGCGCCGCCGTAGGTAGTGCCTTTAAGCTGACACTGATCGATCAACCAGCCGGCAGCCAGCTTGACGCTGCCATCCCCCTGCGGATAGTGCGGCGCGTTTGGCCACTCAGCAAGCAGGGTTTGCGCGTTTTCAGCGGAGATCACCGGGTTTTTAAAGAAACTGCCGGCATTACCGTTCACTTTCGGATCGGGCAATTTGCTCATTCGCATCTGGCAAACCGCCGCAAAAATCTCTTTCGCGGTCACCGTCGCGGGATCCAGACGGGTTAAATCACCGTAGGAGAGAACCGGCTGCCAGTTTTTTGTCAGGCGCAGACCGACCGCGACGATGACGTATTTATCCTGATATTCATGTTTGAAAATGCTGTCGCGGTAGCCGAAACGGCACTCATCGGCTTGTAAGCGACGCGCTTCACCGGTCGCCAGTTCGATACAATCAACATACTCGCAGACATGCCTGATCTCGATACCATAGGCACCGATATTCTGAATTGGGGATGAACCAGCGCAGCCAGGGATCAGAGCAAGGTTTTCCAGCCCCGGCATGTTGTGTTCAAGGGTATATTGCACCAGATCGTGCCAGTTTTCACCGGCACCTACATGCAGACGCCAGCATTCCTGCGTATCTTCAACCGCGATCCCGCGGATGCGGTTCACGATCACCGTTCCGGAAAAGTCTTCCAGAAAGAGAACGTTACTCCCCTCGCCCAGAATAAGAACAGGTTGATGGTGTTGCGTGGCGTGATTCCATGCGGCCAGCAGCTGCTGTGCATCGTCGGCTCGCACGATCTGTCGGGCATTTCGGTCGATACCGAAGGTATTCCAGGGCTTAAGGGAGTGATTCATAGACGCTATCCAGATGCAAAAACCGGGATAGTTTACCCCATCGGGGGATCTTTGTCGGCTGGAATTGCCGGGCCTGGGGGGTGTTGTAGATACTGTTATGCCACGCAAGCATTTTCCTGATGCAATGTGGCATCGAACGGGCGTCCTGATTTCAGGACGCCATACGCCACCTGCGCCAGCTTGCGCATCATCGCTCCGATTATCAGCTTCGC